>CAZAVX010000008.1:0-60132 GCA_964488835.1 uncultured Iamiaceae bacterium
CTACCAGGGTATCTAATCCTGTTTGCTCCCCACGCTTTCGCTCCTCAGCGTCAGTACCGGCCCAGAGCGCCGCCTTCGCCGCTGGTGTTCCTCCTGATATCTGCGCATTTCACCGCTACACCAGGAATTCCACGCTCCCCTACCGGACTCTAGCCACGGCAGTATCGAGTGGCGTCTCAGGGTTGAGCCCTAAGTTTTCACACCCGACTTACCGAGCCGCCTACGAGCTCTTTACGCCCAATAAATCCGGACAACGCTCGCCCCCTACGTGTTACCGCGGCTGCTGGCACGTAGTTGGCCGGGGCTTCTTCTGCAGGTACCGTCAATTTCGTCCCTGCTGAAAGGGGTTTACAACCCGAAGGCCTTCATCCCCCACGCGGCGTTGCTGCGTCAGGCTTTCGCCCATTGCGCAAGATTCCCTACTGCTGCCTCCCGTAGGAGTCTGGGCCGTGTCTCAGTCCCAGTGTGGCTGATCGTCCTCTCAGACCAGCTACCCGTCGACGCCTTGGTAGGCCGTTACCCCACCAACAAGCTGATAGGCCGCGAGGCCCTCCCGAAGCGAAAAAACTTTCCCCATGTGACCATGCGATCTCATGGGGGCATCCGGTATTAGCACGAGTTTCCTCGAGTTATCCCAGACTTCGGGGCAGGTTCCTCACGTGTTACTCACCCGTTCGCCGCTAGGTCTTCCCCAGTGTTGCCACTGGATGGACCCCGCTCGACTTGCATGTATTAGGCACGCCGCCAGCGTTCGTCCTGAGCCAGGATCAAACTCTCCGTCGAAATCTCTACGGCACCCGGGCGAACCCGGGGACCTTCGAGCCATGGAGAGCCGGTGTCGGAGGGGCTTTCCTCGTTCACCGACTGGCACCAGAACAGACAAGTGATGTCCGTGTTCTTAGTGCGTACTGCTATTGACTGAACGGTCGCCGCGACCAAGGTCGTGGCGAACGCCCGCACTAGACTTTTTCGTCCTCTATTCCGTTTTCAAGGAGCGCCGTCAGCCACTGGGGGCTGCCTGCTGTGTCGGACGCAGCTGTGAGGGGCGATCCTGCTCGGCAGTCTCGCGATGTTCACAGACCGTTGGTCCGTTCTCGTTCTGCCCACTCACGTGTCGGCGTCGGCGTTGCCGTCGCTGGCCGTTTGGGGCGAATTGTCAACCTATCCGGGTTCCTCGGAGGTGTCAAGCCGGAGGGCTCGGGACGCTCCGTGCACCCGTGCGACCCCCCGGAGGGGGCGACAGACGACTCTAGCAGGCCCGTCCGCGCCCACCAACTCCGACGGTGAGACGTTGGTCACCGAGTCCCACCGGCGCCGCCTCCGGCCACCACGAGGTGGTAATTCCGCTTGCCGCGGCGCACCAGGAGGAACCGTCCGTGCCGGAGCGCGTCGGTCGTCAGCACGGTGTCGGGCCGGGCCGGTACCCCGTTCACCGACAGCCCGCCCTGCTCGAGCAGGCTCCGGGCCTCGGACTTCGACTTCGTGATGCCCGCGTCAGCCGCCAGGTCGACGATCGACAGACCCTCGGCCAGCCGCGACGGGTCGAGCTGCGCAGTGGGGATCTCCTCCGCGAGGATCTCGAACACCTGGGGGCCGACCTCGTCGAGCGCACCCCCGAAGAGCACCTCGGAGGCCTCGATGGCGGCGTTCGCCGCGTCGTCGCCGTGGACGAGCGCGGTGATCTCCCGGGCGAGGCGGCGCTGGGCCATCCGACGTTCGGGCGCCTGCTCGTGCTCGGCGACGATCGCGTCGACCTCCTCGACGCTGAGCAGCGTCAGCTGCAGGAGGAGCTTGCGCATCTCGGAATCGTCGGCGTTCATCCACCCCTGGTAGAAGCGGTAGGGGCTCATCCGGTGGCGGCCGAGCCACATCTGCTCCCCCGCGGCGGTCTTTCCGTACTTGGTGCCGTCGGGCTTGGTGAGCAGGGGCCAGGTGAGGGCGTGGACCTGCTTGCCGAGACGACGGCGCACGAGGTCGACTCCGAGAGAGATGTTCCCCCACTGGTCCGACCCCCCGACCTGCATCTCGCAGCCCTCGAGCTCGGCGAGCTGCACGAAGTCGTTCGCCTGGAGGAGCATGTAGCTGAACTCGGTGTAGGAGATGCCGTGCTCGCTCTCGATACGGCCCTTCACCGCCTCCTTGGCGAGCATCTGGTTGACCGTCACGAGCTTGCCGACGTCGCGCAGGAAGTCGATGGCGCTCATCGCCACGGTCCACGATCGGTTGTCGACGAGCCGCGCCCCGTTGGGCCGGGCCTCGTCGAAGTCGAGGAACTGCTTGAGCTGGGGCACGATGCCCTCGAGGTTGCGGGCGAGGGTGGCGTCGTCGAGGAGGTTGCGCTCTTCGGACCGGCCCCCCGGGTCGCCGATCATGCCGGTGGCACCGCCGGCGAGCATGATCGGACGGTGACCGAGGTCCTGGAAGCGCCGCATCACGAGCAGGCCGATGAGATGGCCGGCGTGGAGGCTGTCGGCGGACGGGTCACAGCCGTAGTAGACGGTGATCGGACCCTCGGCGAGTCGGGCCCGCAGGGCGTCGAGGTCGGTCGAGTCGTGGATCAGGCCACGAGCGGCCAGATCGTCGAGGATCGCGGCGTGGTCGGACACCCGGTCATCGTGGTCGGCACCGGCCGATCACGTCCACTCCGTTCGCCGCAGGCGGCGAGGGCGGTCCAGTCGCCCGGGGTGGTGGGATTCGGGTCCGGTGATCGGCGACAATGGTCGGAATGAGGCGCCTCGCCACCCCCCTCCTCCTCGTCGCGCTCGTCGTGGCGGGGTGCAGCTACACCCCGATCACCATCGCGCCCGAGCTGCCCGACGTGGCCGAGTCGTCCACCATCTACGCCTCCGACGGCACGCTCCTCACCGTGCTGCACGGGGAGGAGAACCGGGTCAACGTCCGCTTCGAGCAGATGCCCGAGCACCTGATCGACGCGGTGGTCGCCATCGAGGACGAGCGATTCTGGCTCCACCGGGGCATCGACCCCATCGGCTTGATCCGCGCCGTGCGCCGCAACGTCGCCGAGGGTGGCATCCGCCAGGGCGGGTCCACGATCACCCAGCAGACGGTGAAGAACCTCCTGCTCGAGCGTGAGCGGTCGCTCGGGGGCAAGCTCGAGGAGGCGTCGCTCGCCTTCCAGCTCGAGCGCACCCACTCCAAGGAGCGGGTCCTCGAGCTCTACCTCAACTCGATCTACTTCGGGAAGGGTGCCTACGGGGTCGAGGCGGCCTCGCGCACCTACTTCAACAAGAGCGTCAGCGACATCACGCTCTCGGAGGCCGCGGTGCTCGCCGGCCTCATCAAGTTCCCGAACGCCGCGAACCCCATCGACTATCCCGATCGGGCCCTCGACCGGCGCGACATCGTGCTCGAGGCCATGCTCGACCAGGAGCTCATCGACGAGGACACCTACCAGGAGACCCTCGGCACGCCGCTGCGCATCCGCCCGCCCACTCCGGTGGCCCTCGAGCAGTACCCGGCGGCCCACTTCGTCGAAGAGGTCAAGCAGTGGTTCCTCGCGAACCCAGAGTTCGGTGAGACGCGAGCCGACAGGGTCCAGCTGCTCTTCGGCGGCGGCCTCCGCATCCACACCACCATCGACCTGCGCCTCCAGGCCCAGGCCGAGGCGGCACGCGACCAGATCCTCCCCGACCCCGCCGTGCACCCCGAGGTCGCCATCGTCGCCCTCGAACCCCGCACCGGCCGGGTGCGGGCCATGGTCGGCGGCCGCGACTTCTGGGGCGAGGCCCAGTCGGCGAAGTACAACCTCGCGATGGGCATCGGCCGCGGTCCCGGCTCGGCCTACAAGCCGTTCGTGCTCGCCACTGCCCTCACCCAGGGCATGCCGCTCTCCCGCACCTACCCGGCGCCGAGCACCCGCACCTTCCAGTTCGCGCCCGGCACGCCCGAGTGGCGGGTCAGCGGTGGCGGTGGCGGCCGCGCCGACCTCGTGCGGATGACCGTGTCCTCCTACAACACCGCGTACGCCGCGCTGATGCTCGACGTCGGTCCGGCGAACGCGACGGCGATGGCCCGCCAGCTCGGCATCACCACACCGCAGAAGCCGGTGCCGGCGGCGGTGCTCGGCTCCGAGAACGTCACGCCGCTCGACATGGCGAACGCGTATGCCACCTTCGCCAACTCCGGCCTCCACGTTCCGCCCACCTTCGTCGACCGCATCGTGCGAGCCGACGGCACGATCCTGTGGGAGCACCACCACACCCAGAGCCGGGTGCTCTCGGTCGACGTCGCCGACACGATCACCAACGTCCTCGTCCAGGCCACCCGCAGCGGAACGGGGCGCAACGCCGCCCTCCCCGGTCGCCCCGTCGCCGGCAAGACCGGCACCGGCACGGGCCACAAGGACGCGTGGTTCGTCGGGTTCACGCCCCAGCTCTCCACCGCGGTGTGGGTCGGCTTCCCCGACGCGCAGATCCCCATGGAGTACCCGAACACCCCCATGCGCGTGTTCGGAGGTGGCTGGCCCGCCCAGATCTGGCGAGCGTTCATGATCCAGGCGATGGAGGACGAACCGGTCCTGCCGTTCCGGCCGATGCCCACCTCGTCGCGACCCAACACCACCCGCGGCTCCTCGTCGAACACCACCGCCGCCACCACCTCGACCACCGTGGCGGCGACCGACCCACCTCCGAGCGACGACGGCATCGAGGGCGGCGAAGGTGGCGGCGACGGAGGCGGAGGAGACACCCCGATCGATGACTGACCTCGACCACGAGCTCGATCCTGACACCGACCCCGACACGACCGACCGCCCACGGCGGTTCACGCTCGGACGCCTGCTCGCCGCGCTGGTGGCCGTCGGTCTCGCGGGCATGTGGGGCTACGTGTGGATCTACCACCTCAGCGGCCAGGGCGAGCGCGACATGCCCGACCGCCTCGACGACCTCGCCTGGACTCGGGAGGCCGACCAGATCTGCGCCGCCTACGCCGAACGCATCGCCGACCTGCCGGGCGCCCACAATGCCGCGACGGCCGACGAGCGCGCCGACGTCATCGACCAGGCCACCGACGAGATCGCGGCGATGCTCGTCGAGATCGAGGCACTCGTCCCCACCGGCGACTCTCGCGACGCTCGCATCACTGCCGACTGGCTCGCCGACTACCGAATCTGGCTCGGCGACCGCTACCGGTTCGCCGACGCGCTCCGCGACGACCCCGGTGCCCGCTTCCTCGTCACCGAGAAGGCCGGTCGCTACGTCAACGCCCCCGTCGACCGCTTCGCGCGGGTCAACGAGATGGAGGCGTGCATGACCTTCGGCGACGTCTGATCGCTCAACGCCCCAGCCGCACGAGGCCCGCTCGCGCCATGCGCACGGTGCCGTCGTCGACCCCGAGTGCGGGAAGCTCGCCGGGCTCGACCCAGCGGAGACCCTCGGACTCGTGGTTGCCGAGAGCTGTCGATCCCTGCGGGGCGACGACGAGGTACCGGACGTCGAGGTGGTCGTGGGGTGCCTCACCGGGAGGCTCGACGCGGTGGACGTCGAGGTCGATCGGCACCGGGTCGATGCGCAGCCCGGCGATGCCGGTCTCCTCGGTGGCCTCCCGCAGGGCCACGGCGGCGAGGTTGGCGTCGCCGTCGGCGTGCCCGCCGGGTTGGAGCCACCGCTGGAGCTTGCGGTGGAAGAGCAGGAGGAGCCGGCCGGTGCCCGCCTCGACCACGAGGGCCGAACCGGTGAGGTGTCCGTCGAGACACCTGCGGTGGAGCGCGTCGGGATGCCGGTCGACGAACTGCAGGATTCGGTCCCGGTAGGCATCGACCTGTGGGTCGTCGAGCCGTACCCCAGCGATCGTGGCCCGTGCGACGGAGAGGTCGCCGGTGGACCGCAACCGCGGATCGTCCGCCGCGAGCAGGGCGGGCTCCCTCATCGACCCACTCCTCGGACCGGGCCGCGGGAGACGTTGGGGTCGCCCCCGATCCACCACCGCCACGGCTCGTCGACCGCCCGGGTGATCCCGACCCGCCGGCCGACCATCGGTGGTTCGTCGGGCTGCCACCCGTCGTCGAGGAGCCGCACCGGCGACCCGGGATCGCAGAGGTCGACCCCGTCGTGGGAACCCTCGATCCCGAGCGCCTGGGCGAGCTTGGCCGGACCGCTGCAGAGGTCGCGGTCGCGCCGTGCCCGCGGACGAGCGGCCCGCATCGCCTCGATCCCCTCGAGGGGCGCGAGCGCTCGGATCAGCACGGCGGTCGCCACGTCGTCCACATCGGTGACCACGTTCGCACACCAGTGCATCCCGTAGGTGAAGTAGACGTAGAGGTGCCCGGGTGGGCCGAACATCGTCGCGTTGCGGCCCGTACGGCCCCGGTACGCATGGCTCGCCGGGTCGTCGGCCCCCATGTAGGCCTCGACCTCGACGATCCGACCCGACCGCTCGCCCGCCACGAGGATCTTCCCGAGGAGCGTCGGGGCGACCTCGACGGCGGGCGCCGCGAGATCGTCGCGGCGGATAGGTCGGGGCCGACGAGCCCGAGGGGTCATCAGGCTCCGACGGAGTCGAGGCGTTGGGCGGTGGCGTCGAGGTGGGAGCGGAACCGTTCGAGCTGGGCCGCGACCGGTGCCGGCCCTCCCCCGCCCCGCGTGGTGCGGCGCGTGGCCCCGGTGCCGATCAGCGCGGCGGCCTCGGGCCCGAGCTGTGGGTGGGCGGTGACGAGCTCGACGAGCGACGCCCCGCCCTCGAGCGACTCGCGCACCAGCCCGCCGACGATGGCGTGGGCCTCGCGGAACGGCACGTCGCCGACGACGAGGTGCTCGGCGAGGTCGGTGGCCGCCGACGTCGGCGCGTCGGCGGCGGCCGCCATGCGGGCGTGGTCGAAGGTGGTCGTCGCGAGCATCCCCTGCACGGCGGAGAGGCCGAGGGCGATCTGGTCGACCGCGTCGAACAACGGCTCCTTGTCCTCTTGGAGGTCGCGGTTGTACGCGAGCGGGAGGCCCTTCAGCGTGGCGAGGAGGCCGGTGAGGTGCCCGATGAGCCGCCCGGACTTGCCCCTGGTCAGCTCGGCGATGTCGGGGTTCTTCTTCTGCGGGAGCATCGACGAGCCGGTGGAGTACGCATCGGCGAGCTTGGCGAAGCCGAACTCCTCGCTCGACCACAGCACGATCTCCTCGCCGATGCGGGAGAGGTGCACGCCGAGCAGGGCGAGGTCGAAGAGCGCCTCGGCGACGAAGTCGCGGTCGCTGACGGCGTCGAGCGAGTTGTCGAACACCCGGGCGAAGCCGAGGTCGGCGGCGACCGACTCGGGATCGAGCGGCAGGGACGAGCCCGCGAGCGCGCCGGCGCCGAGCGGCGACACGTCGAGGCGGTCCCGGGTGTCGAGCACGCGGTCGAGGTCGCGCCCGAGCGCCCACCCGTGGGCGAGGAGGTGGTGGGCCAACAGCACCGGCTGGGCCCGCTGCAGGTGGGTGTAGCCGGGCAGGTAGGCGTCGCCGGCGGCGACCGCCCGGTCGAGGAGGACGACCTGGAGATCGTGGATCCGGCGGGCGATCACGCCCAGCTCGCGCTTGGTGAACAGCCGAAGGTCGGTGGCGACCTGGTCGTTGCGGCTCCGGCCGGTGTGGATCTTGGCACCCGCCGGCGCGAGCTCGGTGACCCTCCGTTCGACCGCCGTGTGGATGTCCTCGTCGCTCGGCTCGAACTCGAAGCGCCCGTCGGCGAGCTCAGCCTCGACGGTGTCGAGCGCGGCGAGGATCGACGAGACCTCGTCGTCGGTCAGCAGTCCGACCCGCCCGAGGCCACGGACGTGGGCTCGGGAGCCGGCGATGTCGTCGGCGGCGAGTCGCCGGTCGAACGGCAGGCTGACCGTGTAGGCGAGCAGCTCGTCGGCCGGACCGCCCTCGAAGCGGCCGTGCCAGAGGGTCACGACCCCGCCTCCGGGCCGAGCACGTGCAGGTCGGCGGCCTCGGCGAGCGACCCGGCCTGCCGGTAGATGCCGAGCTTGCGGCGCGAGTCGTCGATGTCGAGGTTGCGCATCGTGAGCTGGCCGATGCGGTCGAGGGGTCCGAACGCGCTCTCGGAGCGCTCCATCGAGAGCTTCTCCGGGTGGTACGAGAGGTCGGGACCGGTGGTGTCGACGAGGGAGTAGTCGTCGCCCCGACGGAGCCGGAGGACGACCTCGCCGGCGATCGCCGCGCCGACCCAGCGCTGGAGCGGCTCGCGCAGCATCAGCGCCTGTGGGTCGAACCAGCGACCCTCGTACATGAGTCGGCCGAGACGGCGACCCATCGTGCGGTAGTTCTCGATGGTGGCCTCGTTGTGGATCGCGGTGACGAGACGCTCGTAGGCGATGTGCAGCAGCGCCATGCCCGGCGCCTCGTAGATGCCCCGGCTCTTCGCCTCGATGATGCGGTTCTCGATCTGGTCGCTCATCCCGAGGCCGTGGCGGCCGCCGATCTCGTTCGCCCGCCGGACGAGCTCGACACGGTCGTCGATCACCTCGCCGTTGATCGCGACCGGCCAGCCGGCCTCGAAGCGGATGGCGACGTCCTCCGCGGCGATCTCGACGGCCGGGTCCCAGAACCGGACCCCCATGATCGGGTCGACGATCTCGATCCCGACCGACAGCTCCTCGAGGTCCTTCGCCTCGTGGGTGGCGCCCCAGATGTTCGCGTCGGTGGAGTAGGCCTTCTCGGCGCTGTCGCGGTAGGGCAGGCTCCGCTCGCTGAGCCACGCCGACATCTCGGCACGCCCGCCGAGCTCGTCGACGAAGGTGGGGTCGAGCCACGGCTTGTAGATGCGGAGGTTCGCGTTGACGAGCAGGCCGTAGCGGTAGAACCGCTCGATGTCGTTGCCCTTGTAGGTGGAGCCGTCGCCCCACACGTCGACGCCGTCGTCCTGCATCGCCCGGACGAGCATCGTGCCCGTGACCGCCCGCCCGAGTGGCGTCGTGTTGAAGTACGTGCGGCCCGCGGTGGTGACGTGGAACGCCCCGCACTGGAGGGCGACGAGGCCCTCGTGGACGAGCTGCTCGCGACAGTCGACGAGGCGGGCCTCCTCCGCGCCGTACTCCCGGGCGCGGGTGGCGACGCCGTCGAGGTCGGGCTCGTCGGGCTGGCCGATGTCGGCGGTGTAGGTGTAGGGGACGGCCCCCTTCTCGCGCATCCACGCCACCGCGACGGAGGTGTCGAGACCGCCGGAGAAGGCGAGCCCGACCCGTTCACCGACGGGCAGGGAGGTGAGTACGCGTGCGTCGGACCCCGAGGTCACGATGCATCAGTCCTTTCGTTCGTCGGTGGGGAGGCCGGCCAGCTCGCGCATGGTGTCGGCGAGACGTCGACCACCCAGGTCTTCGGCGGCGACGCAGAACAGGGTGTCGTCCCCGGCCACGGTACCGATGAGGCCGGGCAGGTTGGAACGGTCGAGCGCGGAACCGACGACGTGGGCCGAGCCCGGCGGGGTGCGGAGCACGACGAGGTTCTCGGAATGGTTGACCTCGACGACCCAGTCGCCGAGCACACGGCGGAGGTGGTCCTCGGGTGCGTGCTGCTCGGTGGGGAGCTCGGGGATGGCATAGGCCACCTCTCCCCCGGCGACGCGGACCTTGACCGCGCCGAGGTCCTCGAGGTCGCGTGACACCGTGGCCTGGGTGGCCACGACCCCGTCGGCGGCCAACAGCTCGACGAGCTGGCTCTGGCTGGTGACGGTCTCGGCCTCGAGGATCTTCGCGATGCGGTGCTGGCGCTGGTTCTTCGACAGCTTCGACTCGCTCATCGATCGGCCTGCTCCATGAGCCACCACAGCAGCCCACGTGCGGCGTGCATCCGGTTGGCCGCCTGGCGCCAGATGCGGCTGCGCGGGCCGTCGCACGCGTCGGCGGCGACCTCTTCGCCCCGGTGAGCCGGCAGGCAGTGCAGGAAGATGCCCGCCGGCGCCATCGTGTCGAGCATCGAGGCGGTGATGGTGTAGCCCTCGAACGCGCGGAGACGAGCCTCGGTCTCGGCCTCCTGACCCATCGAGGTCCACACGTCGGTGTAGACCACGTCGGCGCCCTCGACGGCCGACTCGGGCCGGTCGTGCGTCTCGGCGGGTGCTCCGAGGGTGGCGATGCGGTCGAGCGTGGCCTCGTCGAAGCGGTGGCCGGCGGGTGACGCGATGCGGAAGGTGCCGCCGGTCATCGCCACGGCGAGGCCGAGGGACCTCGCGACATTGTTCGCGTCGCCGACGTAGGCGACGGTGACGTCGAGGCGGCCGAGCTCCTGGCGGATGGTGAGGAGGTCGGCGAGGGCCTGCATCGGGTGCGAGCGGTCGGAGAGGAGGTTGACGACGGGCACGGTGTCGAGGGCCGCCATGCGCTCGACGTGCTCGTGACGGAACACCCGCGCCCCGATGGCGGCGTGGTAGCAGGCGAGGGTACGGGTGACGTCCTCGACGGTCTCGCGGGTGTCGAGGCCGACCTCCTCGCCCCGGATGCTGAGCGGGTGGCCGCCGAGCTGCACCACCGCCATCTCCATCGAGTTGCGGGTGCGGGCGGAGGGCTTCTCGAAGACGAGGGCCATCCCGCGCCCGGCGAGCACAGGATCGGGGTCGGGGGCCTCGGCCCGGTCGAGCACGCCGAGCAGCTCGGCGGGTGCCAGGTCGTCGATCTCGAGCAGGTGTCTCATGACAGGACCGTCCTGAGGATGTCGATCGCGGTGTCGATCTCGTCGTCGGAGACGAGGAGCGACGGCGCGAGACGGAGCGTGGTGGGGGTGACCCCGTTGACGACGAGGCCGGCGTCGAGGGCCGCCGACGCGACCGTGCGGGCATCGGGGCCGTCGAGCTCGACGCCGAGGAGGAGCCCGGCCCCGCGCACGCCCGACACCGACGGGAGGCCCGACGCCAGCTCGGTGAGGCGCGCACCGGCCCGCGCGGCCTTCGCCGGCACGTCCTCGGCCTCCATCACCGCGAGCACGGCGCGGGCCGCCGCGGTGGCGAGGGGCTGTCCGCCGTAGGTGGTGGCGTGGTCGCCCGGCTCGAAGGCGGCCGCGATGCCGGCGTCGGCCCAGCAGGCGCCGATGGGCACGCCGTTGCCGAGCGCCTTGGCCATCGTCACGACGTCGGGGCGGACGTCGGCGACCTGGTGACCGAACCACCGGCCGGTGCGCCCGAGCCCGGTCTGGACCTCGTCGACCATCATGAGGATGCCGCGCTCGTCGCAGAGGCGGCGGACCCCTCGGAGATACTCGACGCTGGCGGGGTTCACGCCGCCCTCGCCCTGGACCGGTTCGAGGAGCACGGCCGCCACCGTGTCGTCGATGGCCGCCTCGAGGGCGTCGAGGTCGTGCCAGGCGACGTGGCGGAACCCCTCGGGCAGTGGCTGGAAGCCCTCCCACTTGGCGGGCTGGCCGGTGGCGTGCAGGGTGGCGAGGGTGCGGCCGTGGAACGACCCGTAGGCGGAGATGACCTGGTAGCGGCCGTGACCACCCCATTTGCGGGCGAGCTTGATGGCCGCCTCGTTGGCCTCGGCGCCGGAGTTGGCGAAGAACACTTGTCCGCCACCACCGAGCAGCCGGTCGAGCGTGCGCGCGACGTGGGCGCCCGGCTCGGTGCCGAACAGGTTCGAGACGTGCAGCAGCGTGCGGGACTGCTCGGCGAGGGCGTCGGCCACCGCGGGGTGCGAGTGGCCGAGTGAGGTGACGGCCAGCCCCGAGAGGAAGTCGAGGTAGCGGCGACCGTCGCGGTCCCAGAGCCAGGACCCCTCGCCCCGGACGAACTGCACCGTCGGCGGCCCGTAGGTGGGCATGAGCGGGCAACGCTCGAGCTCGCCGGCTCCCATCGCCTCGGCGTGGCTGGTCATGGCGCCTCCTCGGGGACGGAGTGGGTGACCGGTGGGTGTTCGGACACCATCGTGCCGATGCCTTCGTCGGTGAAGATCTCGAGCAGCAACACGTGGGCTGTGGTGCCGTTGACCATGTGGGCCGAGCGCACCCCGCTGGTGGCGGCGTGGACGCACGCGGCGACCTTCGGGATCATGCCGCCGCTCAACGATCCGGCGTCGAGCATGGCCTGGAGGTCGGCGGGGGTGATGCGGCGGATCAGCGAGTCGGGGTCGTCGACGTCGGCGAGGAGACCCTCGACGTCGGTGAGGTAGACGACCTTCTCCGCCGCGAGGGCGACGGCGAGGGCACCCGCCACCGTGTCGGCGTTGATGTTGTACGCCTGCCCTGCCACGTCGGCGCCGATGGTGCTGACCACCGGGATGAGGCCCTCGGCGAGCAGACGGTGGATGATCGCCGGGTTCACCGTGTCGACGTCGCCGACGAAGCCGAGGTCGGGGTTGCGGGCGCTCGCGAGGATGAGCCCTGCGTCCTCGCCCGAGAGACCCACAGCGATGGGTCCGTGGACGTTGATGCTCGCGACGATGTCGCGGTTCACCTTCCCGACGAGCACCATGCGGGCGATGTCGAGGGTCTCCGCGTCGGTGACCCGCAATCCGTCGCGGAACTCCGGCTTCTTGCCGAGGCGGTCCATCAAGTCGCCGATCTGGGGGCCGCCGCCGTGCACGACGACCGGCAACATGCCGACGGACCGCATGAGGACGATGTCGTCGGCGAACGCCCGGGCGAGTGCGGGGTCGACCATCGCGTTCCCCCCGTACTTGACGACGACGATCTTGTCGCGGAACTGCCGGATGTACGGCAACGCCTCGAGGAGGATCTCGGCCTTGGTGCCGGCGGGCAGCGACGAGGTCGGGAGATCGCTCACGAGGTCCCCATGTTCTCGTCGATGTACGCGTGGGTGAGGTCGTTGGTGAGGATCGTGGCCGTCCCCCGACCCATCCCGAGGTCGGCGGTGATCTCGAGGTGACGCTGCTCCATGTACTCGGCGAGGGCCGCGTCGTCGTGGTCGACCGACACACCGCCGTCGGCGACGAGGTGGGGGCCGTAGCTGATGCGGAGTTGGTCGGGGTCGAACATGATGCCGGCGGTGCCGAGCTCGCTCGCGATCCGCCCCCAGTACGGGTCCTTGCCGTACCACGAGCATTTCACCAGTTGGCTCTCGGCGGTCTTGCGCGCGCCGGCCTCGGCCTCGGCGTCGTTGGCGGCCCCGACCACGCGCACCCGGACGACCTTGGTGGCGCCCTCGGCATCACCGGCCATCTGTGCGGCGAGGCTCTCGCAGACCTCGGTGACCCCGGCCGTGAGCGCCCCGGGATCGACGGCACCGGCCCGTCCCGAGGCGAGGAGGATCACGGTGTCGTTGGTGGAGGTGCAGCCGTCGACGCTGAGGGCGTTGAACGAGCTGGGCAGCGCGGCGACGAGCGCGGCCTTCAGTTCCTGGGGGGTGGCCGCGGCGTCGGTGGTGAGCACCGCGAGCATCGTGGCCATGTTCGGGGCGAGCATCGCCGCACCCTTCGCCATGCCACCCACGACGAACCCCGCGCCGGTGTGGACCGCCTCCTTGCGGACGGTGTCGGTGGTGAGGATGGCATCGGCCGCGGTGTCGCCCCGCTCGGCGCCGCGACCGGCGACGAGCGAGGGGATGCCGGCCTCGATGGGGCCGATGGGGAGGGGGATGCCGATGAGCCCGGTGCTGCAGACCAGCACCTCGTGACGCTCGCACCCCAGCTCGGCGGCGACTCCGGCGCACATCCGTCCCGCGTGGTCGAGGCCGTCCTTGCCGGTGGCGGCGTTGGCGTTGCCGCTGTTGAGGATCACGGCGGCGGCCCGACCTCCCGATCGCATCAGGTGGTTGCGGGTGGTGATGACCGGCGCGGCGGTCATCTTGTTCTGCGTGAACACCGCGGCGGCCGAGACCGGACGGCCGTCGTCGGTGGCGACGAGGGACAGGTCGAGCTGGTGATCGGGCTTGATGCCCGCGGCGATGCCGTTGGCGACGAAGCCGGCGGCGGCGGTGACGCTCATGTGGTGGTTCTCCCGCGGATCAGGGGTGGAGCGCGACGAGCGGGAGGCCGGTGGTCTCGTCGAGGCCGCGCATGAGGTTCGCACACTGGATGGCCTGCCCCGACGCCCCCTTGACGAGGTTGTCGATGGCGGCGAGGACGACGAGCCAACCGGTGCGCGGATCGACCCGGGCGGTGACCTGCGCGGTGTTCGCCCCGAGGGTGGCCTTGGTGGAGGGCGGCGCGTCGGTGACGACGACGAAGGGTTCGTCGTCGTAGCGTTCGTGGAGGACGGCGAGCGCGTCGTCGGTGGTGAGCTCGCCGGTGGGCCGGGCGTAGCAGGTGGCGAGGATCCCCCGGTTCATCGGGGCGAGATGCGGCGTGAAGAGCACGCTCGCGCCGAGCCCCTGTTCGATCTCGGGGGTGTGCCGGTGGTCGAGCAGCCCGTAGGCGGTGAAGTCCTCGTCGACGGTGCAGAAGGTGGTGGTGGGCTTCGGTGGCCGGCCTGCGCCTGACACGCCGCTCGCGGCGTCGACGACGATGCCCGACGGCTCGACGAACCCTCCGTGGACGAACGGAGCGAGCGCGAGGAGGGCCGCGGTGGGATAGCACCCCGGCACCGCCACGGCGCTGGCGCCACGGATCTCGTCGCGGTGCAGCTCCGGGAGGCCGTAGACGAACCGCTCGAGCAGGTGGGGCGCACTGTGTGCCTCGCCGTACCACTGCGGGTAGAGCGACGCATCGTCGAGCCGGAAGTCGGCGGCGAGGTCGACGACGGTGGCCTCTCGTTCGAGGAGCCCGGGGACGATGGCCTGGGACGCACCGTGGGGCAGCCCGAGGAAGACGAGGTCGACGTCGGCGAGGAGCGACTCGTCGTAGGGGACGAACGAGAGGTCGCCGTAGGCCGCTGCGAGACTCGGGTAGAGGTCGGCGACCCGCGTACCGGCCTGGCTGTCGCCGGTGGCGAAGGCGACCTCGAACTCGGGATGCGACGCGCAGAGCCGCATCAGCTCGGCACCGGTGTAGCCCGACGCCCCGATGATCCCGATCCTCGTCATGGGCACTGACCATACAGATACATGCATGAGTATGCAAGCCGATGGGACACGGGCCGCAGAAGCTGCAAGGCTGGCGGTTGCTGCACCAGCTGTGGCACCCATCACACCGCTCGGGGGGACGGTGATTCGTCCGGCCCATGGCGTTGTCACCAACGCCCGACCGCGTGACATAGGGTGTCACCCACTCGACATCCACTCCAGGGGGATATGGAATGACCTTGAATCGCAGCCGATGGTGGCGGGCGCTCGCCGCGCTCCTCGCCCTCACGATGTTGCTCGCCGCGTGCGGCGACGACGACGGCGGGGACGCCGAAGGCCCCGACGACACATCCGAGGTCGAGTCGCCGGACGACACCACCGACGGCGAGGATCCCGAGCCGTCCGACGAGGAGCCGCAGTACGGCGGCCGCGTCGTCGTCGGCCTCGAGGCCGAGGCCGGTGGCTACACGCCCGGCCTCACCGCCACCGGCACCTCGAGCCCGTCGGTCGACTACGCGATCTACGACCCGCTCGTCGTCATCAACAGCGAAGGCGACTTCGAGCCGTTCCTCGCCGAGTCGATGGACGTGAACGACGACCTCACGGAGTGGACCTTCGTCCTCCGCTCCGGCATCGTCTACCACGACGGCACCGAGCTCACCGCCGAGGACCTCGTCTGGAACTTCGAGAACCTGCACCAGGCCGAGGACTCCCTCACCGCCGGCGCGATCAGCGCCGCCGGCCTCACGAGCGTCGAGGCCGTCGACGACCTCACCGTCGTCTACCACCTCGACGAGCCGAACGCGGCGTTCCCCGACCTCCTCACCGGACGTGTCGGCATGCCCGTCTCCCCCACCGCCTTCCAGGAGATGGGTCGCGACGCCTTCGGCTCCCGCCCGGTCGGTACCGGTCCATTCATGGTCCAGAACTGGACGCCTGACGACCGCATCACCCTCACCCGCAACCCGGACTACTGGATGGAGGACGAGTTCGGGAACCAGCTGCCCTACCTCGACGAGGTCGAGTTCCGGCCGCTGCCCGACGAGGACAGCCGCTTCCAGAGCCTGATGGCCGACGACGTCCAGATCATCCAGACCACCCGCGGCTACGCGGGCAAGCGTCTGGTCGACGCCGCCAACGACGGCGGTTTCGCCGTCAACCCGGCCACCGGCAACATCGCCGGTGCGTCGATCTTCAACCTGGCCCAGCCGCCGCTCGACGACCTCCGGGTCCGCACCGCGCTCATCATGGCGGCCAGCTCCGACGACATCGCCGTGGCCCAGGGCTACGACGGCATCACCTCGCCGGCCACCCAGTTCACGAGCGTCGACAGCCCGTGGTACTCCAGCGCCGCCGCTGAGTCCTACCTCGGTGGTGAGGGCGACATCGAGGGCGCCACCGCCCTGCTCGAGGAGTACATCAACGACCCGAACCGCTCCGACGGCCTCGCCCCCGGCAGCCGACTCAGCGTGCGCTACCAGTGCCCGCCCGAGCCGAGCCTCCAGGACATGGCCCAGGTGCTCCAGGCGGCATGGGGCGACATCGGCGTCGACGTCGAGCTCGTCTCGGTCGAGCAGCCCACGCTCATCGCGAACGTGATCGGCAACGCCGACAACCAGCTGCTCGGCGACTATGACATCAGCTGCTGGCGAGTCGGCACCAACGACGACCCGCTCGCGTACGTGCAGAACTACTTCGGTCCGGTCGAGTCGACGGTCACGAACTTCGTGAACTTCACCGATCCCGAGATCGACGAGCTGCTCGTCACCCTGCGCGAGTCGCCGGACTTCTCGGAGCGCTACGCCGCGCTCGAGCAGATCAACATCATCAACAACGAGAACGCCACCACCGCCTGGCACATCAGCTACGTGTCCACGATCGGCTGGCGGGACGACCTCCGGGGCGTCGACACCTACAAGCAGGCCTCGGGCAACCTCGGCCGCGGCAACATCGCGGGCTTCATCCCGGTCCGCAGCATCTGGCTGGCCTCGTAGCCAGCTCTCAGCCCTGAGCTGACGATCGGTGCCCCGGCTTCGGCCGGGGCACCGGCGCGTCCGGGCACGGGCACTCGGCCACCGGAGCGGCGCGGCCCTCAGCCGTGCGTTGGAGGGTCGGTCAGCCCCGCAGCGTGGCGGGGAGCTCGGCCTGCACGGCGTCGATGCAGCGGGTGCGCACCTCGGCGAGGTCGGCGTCGGTGAGGGTGCGGTCGGGCGCCTGGAACCGCAGGCGGAACGCCAGGCTGCGACGACCCTCCGGCAGGGCGCCCCCACGGAAGACGTCGAAAAGCTCGAGCTCGACGAGCAGGTCGCCGGCCGCGGCGCGCAGCGCGTGCTCGACCGCGCGGGCCGGCACGGCCTCGTCGACCTCGAAGGCGAGGTCGAGATCGCTCGAGGGGAACAGGCTCACCGGGCGGTACGTGTGGGGTGGTCGGGGCGCGTCGAGCAGCCGCCCGAGATCGAGGTCGAACCACGCGACCCGGCCGGGGACCTCGAAGCGATCGAGCACCGCGGGGTCGATCTCGCCGACCGAGCCCACCACCGCACCGTCGACCTCGACGATCGCGGCGCGGGTGGGATGCAGGCCCGGCACCTCGTCGGCCCGCAACTCGAAGGGGATCCCGAGGTGGTCGAGCAGGGCGCGGAGCGCGTGGACAGCGGCGGGCGCCTCGGCCCCGCCGACGGCCGCCGCGAGGTGCTCGGTCTCGTCGGGCAGCGCCGCGCCGGGGTCTGCGGGGCGGTTGTAGACGTGACCGAGCTCGAAGATCGAGATGTCGGCGTTGCGGTGCGACGCGTTGTACGCGAGCACCTTCGCCATGCCGGGCAGGAGCGAGGTGCGCATGACCGACTCCTCGGCCACGAGCGGGTTCGCGACCCGGATGCCGTCGTCGGCGAGCCCCGCCGCGGCGAGATCGCCGGGGGCGAGGAACGGCAGGGGCATCACCTCGGTGAACCCGAGCCCGACGAGCGCCTGGCGGACGCGGCGGCGCTCGCGCTGGTAGCGGGTGAGCCCGCCGCTGTCGGTGGAGCGGGGTACGGATCTGGGGATGCGGCCGTAGCCGTGGTGGCGGGCGATCTCCTCGATGACGTCGATCTCGCTGGCGGTGTCGGGCCGCCACGACGGGACGACGACGTCGTGGTCGTCGCCGACCGAGGTGCACTCGAAGCCGATCGGCTCGAGGAGCGTGCGCACCGTGGAGGCGTCGAGGTCGACGCCGATGACCGCGGCGGCACGCTGTGTGCGGACCCGTACCGGCTGACGGGCCGGCAGCTCGCCGCGGGCGTCGATGACCCCGGGGGCGAGGGACGCCGTCTCGCCGAGCAGCTGGGCGAAGCGGGCGGCGGCCAGCTCGAGCACCTCGGGGTCGGTACCCTTCTCGAAGCGGGCCGACGCCTCGCTGCGCAACCCCAGCCGGCGGGAGGTGCGCGAGATGGCGAGGGGCTGGAACCACGCGAGCTCGAGGAGGACCTCGGTGGTCGACGCCGAGATCTCGGTGTCGGCGCCACCCATGATGCCGGCGATGCCGACCGGCACGTCGAGCGCGTCGCAGATGAGGAGATCGTCGGTGATGAAGCTGCGCTCCACGTCGTCGAGGGTGACGAGGGTCTCGCCGTCGTGAGCCCGGCGCACGCGCAGGCCCCGACCGCCGAGCCGGGCGAGGTCGTACGCGTGGTTCGGCTGGCCGAGCTCGAGCATCACGTAGTTCGAGATGTCGACGAGGCTGTTGATGGGCCGCATACCGAGCGCGGTGAGGCGGTTGGCCATCCACCGCGGCGACTCGCCGACGGTGACGTCGTGGAACACCCGGGCGACGAAGCGACCGCAGAGATCGCCGTCGACGATCTCGACGCTCGCCCGCTCCCCCGCTGGCGCGCCCGAGGAGACCGCGACCTGCGGCTCGGGGATCGCGAACGGGATCCGGAGCCGGGCGGCGAGGTCGCGTGCAACTCCCGCCACCGACATCGCGTCGGGGCGGTTCGGGTTGATCTCCAGGTCGTAGAGGACGTCGGGCTCGATGCCGAGTGCCGCGGTGAGCGGGGTGCCGGGCTCGAGGTCGGGCGGCAGGATCATGA
Organism: uncultured Iamiaceae bacterium; assembly: GCA_964488835.1. Lineage (GTDB taxonomy): Bacteria > Actinomycetota > Acidimicrobiia > Acidimicrobiales > SKKL01 > SKKL01. The sequence continues at coordinate 18,945 of CAZAVX010000008.1, forward strand.
TGCCGGCGTGGTCGTCGCCCATGCCGAGCTCGCGGCTCGAGCACAGCATCCCGTTCGACCATTCGCCCCGCATCTTGCGGCGGGCGATCTCCATGCCGTCGGGCATCACCGTGCCGAGGGTGGCGAGCGGGACCCGGTCGCCGACCTTCATGTTGAACGCCCCGCAGCAGATCTGGAGGGCTTCCCCGTCGCCGGCGTCGACGTCGACGAGCTGGATGCGGTCGGCCTGGGGATGGGCGCGCAGCTCGAGCACCTCGGCCACCACGATGCCGTCGAGGCCCTCACCGACGCGGTCGAGCGCCTCGACCGCCATACCGAGGTCGCTCATCGTTCGTCCGAGCTCGACCGGATCGCCCTCGAAGGGGGCGAACTCGCGCAGCCACGACAGGAGGACCTTCATCGAGGTGCCTCGTGGTCCGACGCGCCGCGGTGGCGCCTGGGTGTGGATGGCATCGTCGGGCTCCTAGAACTGGCGGAGGAAGCGGATGTCGTTGCTGAACATGTCGCGCAGGTCGTTGATGCCGTGACGCATCAGCGACAGGCGGTCGGTGCCGAACCCGAACGCGAAGCCGGTCCACTCCTCGGGGTCGATGCCGCCGTTGCGCAACACGTTGGGGTGCACCATCCCGCACCCGCCCAGCTCGATCCATCCGGTGCGGGCGCAGGTCTGACAGCCCTCGCCCTCACAGATGACACAGGTGATGTCGAACTCTGCCGACGGCTCGGTGAACGGGAAGTAGGAGGGCCGCAGGCGGGCGTGGATCGACCCGCCGAAGTAGGCGGTGGTGAACTCGTCGAGTGTGCCGGCGAGGTCGGCCATGGAGATGCCGCGGTCGACGACGAGCCCCTCGATCTGGTGGAACACCGGCATGTGGCTGGCGTCGGGGGTGTCGCTGCGGAAGACACGTCCGGGGCACACCACATAGATCGGTGGCTCCTGCTGCTCCATCACCCGCATCTGCACCGGCGAGGTGTGGGTGCGCAGGAGCGTGGACTCGGGGGCGCCGAACTCGACATAGAGCGTGTCGTACATCGCCCGGGCCGGGTGGCCGGGCGGGAAGTTCAGCGCGCCGAAGTTGTACCACTCGGTCTCGATCTCGGGCCCCTCGGCGACGGTGAAGCCCATGCCGACGAAGGTGTCCTCGAGCTCGTCGTGGGTCTGGGTGACGAGGTGGAGGTGTCCGAGGCGTGGGCCGTCGACGATCTCGGTGAGGTCGAGGCGTTCGGCCTCGAGCCGCTCGCGGCGCGCCGCGGCCTCGAGCTCCGCCTTGCGTTCGGCGACGGCGGCTTCGAGCCGGGAACGGACCTCGTTGAGCTTCGCGCCGACGACGCGACGCTCGTCGGGATCGAGCGAGCCGAGGCGCGACTTGAGCGTGGTGAGCTCGGAGCGCTTCCCGAGCAGCTCGGTCTCGAGCGCGCGGAGCGCATCGAGGTCGACGGCCGCCGTCACCTGCTCGGCGCCCGCACGGCTGAGGCGGTCGAGTGCGTCGATCATGAGGTGTTCACCTTGTCGTCGGGAGCCATCGGCGTCCAATCGGAATCGAGGCGGCGCTGCCGCTGCGCCTCGAAGAGCAGGACCGAGGCGGCCATGGCCACGTTGAGGGACTCGGCCCGACCGTCGAGGGGGATCGCGACCCGCCCGGACGCGGCCGTCGCGATGTCGCCCGACACGCCGCGCGCCTCGTTGCCGAACACGAGGGCGTGGGCGGCTCCGAGGGGGAACTCGTCGTAGGGCGTGCCGTCGTGGGACGAGGTGACGACGAGGGGTACCCCGGCGTCGGCGAGTACCTCGACGACCGCGTCGAGCGACACCCCGGACACGACCGGGACGTGGAGCACCGACCCCGCTGAGGACCGGACCACCTTCGGGGCCCAGGGGTCGGCCGTGCCGACGCTGCAGACGACTCCGGCTGCGCCCGCGCCGTCGGCGGCGCGAACGATGGTTCCGACGTTGCCGGGGTCGCGCACCTCGACGAGCACCACGAGCGGGCGGCCGCTCGCCCGGGCGCCGGCGGCGAGGTCGGCCACGGTGTGGCGGGGGATCTCGACGACTGCGAGGACCGGGCGCGGGGTGACGACGTCGGACACTCCCGCGAGCACGCCCGCCTCGACCCGATGGACCGGCACGCCCCGCTCGGCGGCCAGCGCGACGATGGCAACGATCAGGTCGGCCCCGTGGGCGGACGCATCATCGGCCGCGTCGTCGACGTAGATCCCCTCGACACCGGCGCCGCGCGCCACCGCCTCGCGCACCCACACCGGACCCTCGAGGACGAAGACGCCCTCGTCCTCACGCGCACCGCGGCGCCCCGAGAGGCGCCGCAGGCGACGGATGCGGTGGTTGGAGGCGGCGAGCGCCGACACCGGGTGGTTCAGGAAGCGGCCGCGTCGGGGGCGTTGGCCTCGAGCGCGGCGCGGGCGGCCTCGACGAGCGCACCGAACGCCGGGGCGTCGGTGACCGCGAGGTCGGCGAGGATCTTGCGATCGACGTCGATCTCGGCGAGGCGCAGGCCGGCGATGAAGCGGCTGTAGCTGATGTCGTGCTGACGGCACGCCGCGTTGATGCGCTGGATCCAGAGCTTGCGGAACTCACCCTTGCGGGCGCGGCGGTCGCGGAACGCGTACTGCAGGGAGTGCATCACCTGCTCGTTCGCGGCGCGATAGGACCGGCTCTTGTTGCCGTAGTAGCCCTTGGCCCGCTCGAGGGTGGACCGGCGGTGCTTCTTGCTGTGGACGGCGCGCTTGACCCTGGCCATGGGGCGCTCCTTTCAGATCGTCGGGGAGTGGGGGTGGACCGGGCTCAGCGCAGGCCGAGCTGGCGCTGCACCTTGGCCTTGTCGCCGCCGGTGACCTCGGCGGGACGGGCGAGTCGGCGGGTGCGGTGCGAGGGCTTCTTCTCGAGGATGTGGGCACGGAACGCCTTGCGGCGCATGATCTTGCCCGTCCCGGTGACCTTGAAGCGCTTCTTGGCTCCGCTGTGGGTCTTCATCTTGGGCATGGGGGTACCTCGGGGTGTGTGGGAGGACCAGCAGGAAGGGTGAGCGGTGGTCCGCTAGGGCTGGTCGTCGTCGGGTCGGGTGTCGGAGGAGTCGGCGGCCTCGGCGTTGCGCTTGGCCGCTGCGGCCTGGGCCTTCTTGTCGGGGGCGAGCACCATGATCATGTTGCGCCCGTCGAGCTTCGGCACCACCTCGACCCGGCCGACGTGCGAGACCTTCTCGGCCACCTCGTCGAGGATCTTCTTGCCGAGTTCGGGATGCTGCATCTCCCGGCCCCGGAACATGATCGTGATCTTGACCTTGTGACCCTCGCCGAGGAACTGCTCGACCTTGCGGGTCTTGGTGTCGAAGTCTCCCTGCCCGATCTTGGGCCGGTACTTCATCTCCTTGATGACGATGTTGGTGCTCTTGCGGCGCGATTCCTTGGCTCGCTGCGCAGCCTCGTACTTGTACTTCCCGTAGTCCATGATGCGACAGACCGGCGGGTTGGCCTTCTCGGCCACCTCGACCAGGTCGAGTCCCTGGGCACGGGCCATGGCGAGTGCCTCGGGAAGGGGCTTGATGCCGATCTGTTCGCCGTCCGCGGCCACGAGGCGGACCTCGCGGGCTCGGATTCGATCGTTGATACGGGGCTCGTTGCTGGGCGGCGCAGCTATGGCCACTCACTCCTCATCGATGCGCAGATCCTCTCTTTTCGGCGCGTGGGTGTCGTCGACCGGTCCGAGTCGAGGTTCGTCGACGGCCTGGAGCCGTGGGAGAAACGACGACGCGGACGCCGAAAAGCCGACGTCCGCGAGGGTCGACACAGGAGGTGGCGACCTCGAATCGATCGACCCGACTCACCTCGACGGCCGGGGCTGGCGCCTCGACCCGGTGGAAGGGTGGGGGTTGGGACCCCGCTTTTCGTGCTCGGTTGTCGGCCTAGAGTACCAGGAAACCCCTCGATGGGCCACGTGCGGAGCTCTCACGCCCCGTGGCCCGTCGTCCCGCCCCCGACGACGAAGGATCGAACCTCATGAGCCTGTGGACCCCCGGCGGCGAGCACCCGGTCGACCGAGACCGATCCTCCGGCGCCGACCAACAGGCGGCCGAGCCCTCGTCGGGCCCCGCCGTCGACATCCTCTCCGCGCTCAGCGACGAGCAGCGGGCCGAGTTCGAGCGCCTCTCCCCCGAGGAGCAGGAGCAGGCGAAGCTGATGATCGCCCAGATGGCCGAGACCCGGCAGCGCATGATCGAGACCCCGGCGGGGATGATCGTCGCCAACCACGCGATGGGTCTCTACGAGCTGGCCGCCATCCACCTCTCCGCCGAGGCGCCCAAGCTCGACGAGGCGAAGGTGGCCATCGACGCCCTCGCCGGCATCCTCGACGCCACCGGCGACCGACTCGGTCAGGACGGGCAGACCCTGCGCGACGCCCTCGCCCAGATCCAGCTCGCGTTCGTGCAGGTGCGGGCCGCGGTGACGGGGAACGAGGCCGACGGCGAGCCCGAGGACGGCTCGGCGGACGGCTCGGGGGACCAGGGCTAGCGCACCTCGGCGGGCGCGGCGGGCCGCACGTCGGCGGCCTCCCAGCGGCCGAGGCGCCCGGGCACGACCTCGAACGCCACGGTGGTCTCGACCTCGATGGTGCGGGAGCCGTCGGCGATCGCCGTGCAGTGGAAGAACCACTCCCCTCCCTCGCCGTCGGTGATGGTGCCGTACCCCGCGTCGTCGTCGAACTCGGTCACGGTGCCGGTGTCGCGACGCACTCAGACCTCCTTGCCGAGCGCTCGCGACAGGTTGGCCATCTCGATGGCGGTGGCGGCAGCCTCCTCGCCCTTGTTGCCCGCCTTGGTGCCGGCACGCTCGATGGCCTGCTCGATGGTGTCGGTGGTGAGCACGCCGAACACGACGGGGATGCCGGTGTCGAGGCTCACCCGCTGCACCCCGGCCGCGCACTGGCCGGCGACGAGGTCGTAGTGACCGGTGGCGCCGCGGATGACCGCGCCGAGGGTGACCACCGCGTCGACGCGTCCCGAGCTGGCCAGCTGCTGTGCGGCGAAGGGCACCTCGAAGGCGCCCGGCACCCACACGACGGTGACGTCGGCCGGATCGACGCCGTGACGGCGCAGCGCGCGCTCGGCGCCCGACAGGAGCCGTTCGGTGATGAAGTCGTTGAAGCGCCCGCAGACGATGCCGATGCGCAGGCCCGTGCCGTCGAGCTCACCCTCGATCACCGACGGCCTCCTCTCCTCGCTCGTCGCCCCCGGCGGGGACGGGTGACTGCTGGTCGTCGTCGTTGGGTCCATGCTCGTCGAGTCCTTCCAGGAGGTGTCCGAGGCGGGCGCGCTTGGCCCGCAGGTAGTTGATGTTCTCGATGGTGGGGGCCGACTGGAGGGGCACCCGTTCGACGACCTCGAGACCGTAGCCCTGGAGGCCGCCGTACTTCGCGGGGTTGTTGGTGAGCACCCGGAGCTTCTCGACGCCGAGATCGGCGAGGATCTGCGCGCCGACGCCGTACTCGCGGCTGTCGACGGGCAGGCCGAGCGCGAGGTTGGCGTCGACGGTGTCGTGGCCCCGGTCCTGGAGCCCGTAGGCCCGGAGCTTGTGGCCGAGGCCGATGCCCCGTCCCTCGTGCCCCCGCAGGTAGACGACGACGCCCCGCCCCTCCTCGGCGATACGGGAGAGTGCGGCATGCAGCTGGGGCCCGCAGTCGCAGCGCAGCGACCCGAAGATGTCGCCGGTGAGGCACTCGCTGTGCACCCGCACGAGCACCGGCTCGCCGCCGGCGACGTCGCCCTTCACGAACGCGACGTGCTCGGCGTCGTCGAGCACCGACCGGTAGGCGTGGGCCTCGAAGGTGCCCCACGGGGTGGGCACCCGGCCGGTGCCGGTGAGCACGACGAGCTTCTCGTGGCGTCGGCGGTACCGGATGAGGTCGGCGATCGAGATCATCAGCAGCCCGTGCTCGGCGGCGAAGGTCGTGAGCTCGGGCACCCGGGCCATCGTGCCGTCGTCGTTGACGATCTCGCAGAGGGCACCCGCGGGTGAGAGCCCGGCGAGCGCCGCGAGGTCGACCGCGGCCTCGGTGTGACCCGCCCGCTTGAGGACCCCGCCGTCGCGTGCACGGAGCGGGAAGAGATGCCCGGGACGGTTGAAGTCGCTCCACGCGACGTCGGGATCGGCGAGTGCCCGGATGGTGGCGGTGCGGTCGGCGGCGGAGATGCCGGTGGTGGTGCCGTGCCGGTAGTCGACGGTGTGGGTGAAGGCGGTGCGCTGGTACTCGGTGTTGTCGGCCACCATCAGGGGCAGGCCGAGCGCGTCGCACCGCTCGCCGGTGAGCGCGACGCAGATGACGCCGGAGGTGTGGCGGACGAAGAACGCGACCTTCTCGGGTGTGGCGGCCTCCGCCGCCATGATGAGGTCGCCCTCGTTCTCGCGGTCTTCGTCGTCGACGACGACGACGATCTCTCCGCGGCGGATCGCATCGATGGCATCGGGGATCGGTGCGAACGGTGACTCGGTGCTCATGTCAGGAGCTCCTCGGGAACAGAGGCGGGTGTGTGGTGTGCGGTGCGGTCGTGGGAGGGGGCGAGCTCGATCTTCAGGTCGTCACCGAGACGGGTGACCCCGAGCAGGCGGCCCCGCCACAGATCGGCGATGGTGGGTGCGCCCGGACCCGCGAAGAGCGGGCGGGCGTCGTCGCCCCCGAACAGCGCGGGAGCCAGGTAGAGCACGTAGCGGTCGACGAGGCCGGCACGGTGGAACGACCCCGCGACGCCGGCGCCGCCTTCGACGAGGAGCTGGAGCACCCCCCGCCCCCCGAGCTCGTCGAGCACCTCGTCGAGCGGGCCGCCGAGCTCGAGCGCGGGGTGGATCCGGGCGTCGGCCGGCGCATGCCCGAGCACGACGCGCAGCGGCTCGTAGGAGGTGCCGGGCAGCGGCGATTCGACGCCCCGCACGGTGAGGGCGGGATCGTCGTCGCGCACCGTGCCGGCTCCCACGAGGATCGCGTCGCTCCGGGCCCGCAGCAGGTGCACGTCGGCGCGGGCCTCGGCCCCGGTGATCCACGTGCTCGTGTGGTCGGGGGCCGCGGTGCGACCGTCGAGGGTGGCCGCCAGCTTCAGCACCACGTAGGGGCGCCCGGTGGTGCGCTGGTGCAGGTAGGGCGCGAGGAGCCCGCGCGCGGCGTCGGCACCGAGCCCCACGTCGACCTCGACGCCGGCCTCGCGCAGGGTGCGGATGCCGCGTCCGCTGACGGCGGGGTCGGGGTCCTCGATCGCCACGACGACCCGGCGGATGCCTGCGGCGACGATGGCGTCGGTGCACGGCGGCGTGCGCCCGTGGTGCCCGCACGGCTCGAGGGTGACATACATCGTCGACCCAGCGGCCCGCTCCCCTGCCCGGGCGAGGGCGTGGGCCTCGGCGTGGGGCCCGCCGGGGGGATGGGTCATGCCGTCGATCACCTCGCCGTCGGCGGCGACGACGACGCACCCGACCCACGGGTTCGGGGCGGTGAGTCCCTGCACGGAGGCGGCGTTGTCGAGCGCCCGCTCCATGTAGGTGGTCTCGCCCGTGATGGTCATGTCGTGTCGCTCCTCGCCTCGCCGGGGCAGGTCGACGGGCAGGCGCGAGCAGACGCGGCCTGGTGGCCTCGTTCGCTCTCGCTCCCATCCGGACTGTCACCGTCGGCCCCGGAGTTCCACCGGGTCGGCCCCGACCGAGATCGGGGTTCGCGGGCTCTCACCGCCGGTCGGGAATTGCACCCAACCCCGCGAGATGTCTTCAGTTGTGCCAGAAACGGTATCCGGAGGGGTGTCGCGACACCACTACGACACGATTGCGCCGTTCCGAGACGTCGACTCAGTGCGCGGTGTCGCCCCGCAGGAGCTGCACGACGTGGGGCAACACGTCGAGCACCGCGTCGAGGGTCTCCACCGCGCCGGCGGGCGAACCGGGGCCGTTCAGCACGACGGCCTCGCCGAGCGTTCCGGCCACGCCTCGCGAGAGCCGCCCGAGTGGGTTCACGCCGCGCATGGCCTCGGCGAGGCCCGGCGCCTGGCGGTCGACCACCGCGAGGGTGCCCTCCGGGGTGAGGTCGCGGGGTCCGAACCCCGTCCCGCCGGTGGTCACGATGACCCCGTTGAACCCCGCAGCCATCTCGCGGAGGGCCTCGGCGACCGGTTCGATGCCGTCGGCGACGACCCGGTGGTCGGCAACCTCCCATCCGGCGTCGACGAGCCGGTCGACGAGCGCCCGGCCCGATCGGTCGTCTCGCGTGCCTGCCACGACCCCGTCGGAGACGGTGAGCACCTTGGCGAGCAGGACGGGTTCGGTCATCGGTGACCTCCGGCGGTCAGTCGGGCCGCTGCACCCGCAGGACGTACATTCCATCGGTGTCGGCGGCCTGGGGCAACAGGAGCCCGCCGCGGCCGTGGGGGATCCACGGCTCGCCCGGGGCGTCGAGGGGCACGAGCTCGGGATGTGCCGCGGCGAGGTGATCGTCGACGCCGAGGGTCTCGGCGGCGGTCAACGTGCAGACCGAGTAGACGAGCACCCCGCCGGGGCGCAGGAGGGGCACCGCGGCGTCGACGATGCGGCGTTGGAGCCGGGCGAGGCGGTCGAGGGCATCGGGTTCGAGGCGCCAGCGGGCATCGGGTCGGCGACGCAACACCCCGAGGCCCGAGCACGGCGCGTCGAGCAGCACCCGATCGAAGCTGGCGGGCCGGAACGGTGGACGGGTGGCGTCGGCGACGAGCACGTCGAGCTCGGTGCCCGTGCGTCGCGCGTTGGAGGCGACGAGACCCGCCCGGGCGGGTTGGAGATCGGCGGCGACCACCCGGGCGCCGGAGTGCGCGAGCGCGGTGGCCTTGCCCCCGGGCGCCGCACAGAGGTCGGCGACCCGCTCGCCGCTCGTCGCGCCGACGAGCTCCGCCACCCATTGGGAGGCCGTGTCCTGGATGTAGCCGTCGGGCCTGGTGGTGACCTCGGGACGTTCGTTCATCGTCTCGAGCGCGGCGAGTGCCGCCTCGCGGCCGAGGTCGGTCTCCAGGCGCTCGACGATCCAGTCGGGATACGAGAGCCGGGTGGCGTCGTCGGGGAACTCGACGGGTGCGTCGGCCACACGCCGGAGGATCGCGTTGACGAACCCGCGTGCCCGGCCCTCGACGGCGCCGACCGTGGTGCTCACCGCCGCGTGGGCGGGCACTTCGGCGAAGGCGATCTGGTACGCGCCGATGCGCAGGGCGGCGCGCACCTCTGGATCGACGTCGCGCATCACGAAGCGGTCGACGAGGTGGTCGCACGCTCTCTGCATCCGCAGCGAGCCGTACACGAGATCGGTGACGAGCGCACGGTCGCGCCCGTCGAGCTCGCTGCGCCCGAGCATCTGGGGGAGCACGAGGTTGGCGTACGCGCCGTGCTCGGCGATGCGGACCAGCGCGGCGACGGCGACCCGGCGCACCTCGACGCCGGGCGTGGGGCGGCTCATCCGCCGAGGCGGTCGTCGGGGCCGGGTCGAGCCCCGTTGAGCCACGCCGACGCGGGTACGTGCCCCTTGCCCTCGGGCTGGACGTCGACGAGCTCGAGACCCCCGTCGCCGGTGGCGACGACCGCGCCGTGGAGCGAGCCTGGTTCACCGCCGGGGTGCTCGGCGAGGGAGGCGGCATGCACCTTGAGGCGCTTGCCCCGCCAGGTGGTCCATGCCCCGCCGAGACGCACGATGCGATGGAGCTCGACGGCGGGCCGCGACCAGTCGAGGTGCAGCTCGTCGGGGGAGATCTTCTCGGCGTAGGTGGGTTCGCCCACCTGCGGTTCGGGCTCGCCGAGACCCGTGCGGAGCGCGTCGACGAGCATCTCCGAGCCGAGGGTGACGAGACGGCCTCGCAGCTCGTCGAGGGTCTCGTCGGGATCGATGTCGACCTCGACCCTGCGATACACGCCGCCCGTGTCGAGCCCCTCCTCGACGGCCATGAGGCACACGCCGGTGCGGGTGTCGCCCGCAAGGATCGCCCGTTCGACCGGCGCCGCGCCCCGCCACTGGGGAAGGAGCGAGAAGTGGAGGTTCACCATCGGGAGCTGGTCGAGCACGTGGGGCTTGATGATGCGACCGAACGCGACGACGACGCCGAGGTCGGCGCCCACCTCGAGGGCGGCGTCGACGTCGGTGGAGACGGGGATGCCGAGCTCGAGGGCGAGGGCCTTGACCGGACTGGGCGAGAGGGTCGAGCCACGGCCACGTCGCTTGTCGGCCCGGGTGATGACGAGTGGGATGTCGAACCCCGCGTCGTGGAGGGCCTGGAGGGGCGGCACGGCCACCTCGGGCGTACCGAGGTAGACGAGGCGCTGCGGGAGGTTCGGAGCGGGGCGCACCATGGTCAGTCGAGCAGCTCGTCGGGGAGCACCGGCCCGGACGAGCCGTCGTCGCCCGCCGCGGCGAGGGCGTCGCGGCGGAGCTGGCGCAGTACCTCGGCGCGGCGATCGTCGTCGAGCCGGTCGACGAGCAACACCCCGTCGAGGTGGTCGAGCTCGTGCTGGAAGAGCCGGCCGAGGAGTTCGTCGGCTTCGAAGGACACCTCGTTGCCGTCGAGGTCGTAGCCGGTGAGGTGGACGACCTTGGGCCGCACGATCTCGAAGGAGTACCCCGGCACCGACAGGCATCCCTCGTCGTAGACCCACTCGCCGTCGGACTCGGAGATCGTGGGGTTGACGAGCGCCCGCGGACCCTCGCCGATGTCGTAGACGAAGAGCCGCTTGCCGACGCCCACCTGGGGGGCGGCGAGGCCGATGCCGGGGGCCTCGTACATCGCGTCGAGCATGTTGTCGACGAGGCGCACGAGCCGGCCGTCGATGTCGGTGATCTCCTCGGCCGTGGCGCGCAGGACCGGGTCGCCGATGGTGCGGATCTCGAAGCTCGACATCCGCAGAAGGCTACCGTCAGAGCGTGCCCCTCCCCCAGCGAGCCTCCGCGTGACCGACGGCCACTACTTCGACCCGGCGCCGACCGCCCCCTCCCGGGAGCGCACGGTCCGCCTCCGCCTGCCCGACCACACCCTCGCGCTCGTCACCGACAGCGCCGTGTTCTCGCCCGACCGCGTCGACCCGGGCACCAAGCTGTTGCTGCTCGAGGGGCCCGAGGTCTCGGCCGAGTCAGGCCCGCTGCTCGACCTGGGCTGCGGCTACGGGCCGATCGCCATCACCCTCGCGCTCCGGTGTCCCGACGCGGAGGTCTGGGCGGTCGACGTCAACGAGCGTGCCCGCGCGCTCTGTGCCCGCAACGCCCGGGCCCACGGGGTGCACGAGCGGATCCGGGTCTGCGCACCCGACGACGTCGACCCGGCGGTCCGCTTCGGGCAGATCTGGTCGAACCCGCCGATCCGCATCGGCAAGGCCGCGCTCCACGAGGTGTTGACGACCTGGCTCGACCGGCTCGCCCCGACCGGCAGCGCGCACCTCGTCGTCAGCAAGCACCTCGGCGCCGACTCCCTCCACCGGTGGCTCGCCGAGGCCGGGTACGCCACCACCAGGCGCCGGTCGCGGATGGGCTACCGCGTCCTCGACGTCAGCCCCCCCTCCGTCGAGAGCTGAGACCCGCGCTCAAGGCCGCGGCGGAGACAGCCGAACAGTGACAGATGACACGCGCCCTCGCCCGACCGTGTCACGCTGGCACGCGACCCGAGATCACCCGCTCGCGTCGCCGCGTCTGCCAACCTGTGCTCCCTGACCGTGGGGCTGACGAGGGCGGAACGGCGTGAGTGAGCATCTCGACATCGTGGTGAAGCGGAACATCCGGTGCGGGCGGATCTGGTCGGCGCACCCACAGCTCGTGCTCGACGACGGCGACGAGCTCGTCACCCTCGGCATCCCCGGCACGACGGGGCGTGCCGCCCGAGCCGACGGCATCGCCGACGTGCGCTCCGCGTTCGCGAGCGGCGACTGGGACCTCGGGCCGGTCCGGTGGCACCGCTTCGTCGGCGTGTCCCGTCACCGGCCCGGACGGCACTTCAACCTCACCCACCTCTTCGACGCCGGGTCGGGCGAGTTCCTCGCGTGGTACGTGACCTTCGAGCGTCCCATCACCCGCCACGACGACGGCCTGGTCATCGACACGCTCAGCTATTGGTTGAGCCTCATCGTGTTGCCGGGCGGCAAGACGTTCTGGAAGGACACCGACCATTGGAACTGGGCGGTCGGCGAGCGCCTCTACTCCCCCACCGAGGTGTCGACGGTCGAGGGGCTGCGCGACGAGCTCCTCGCGGCCGCGGCCGACGGCACGGGGCCCTTCGACGGCACCTGGACCGAGTGGGCGCCGATCGAGCTCGACCCGCTCGACCTGCCCGACTACTGGGACCGTCCCGCTGTGGTCGTCGACGCGCGCGAGGCACTCGACCGCCGCTGAGCCGAGCCGACCGGTCGCCGCGGACGCTCAGACCCCGGCCGGATCGACCGCGAGACGCAGCCGACCCGGGGGCCGTCGGGTCGCGGCGAGGGCGTCGCAGAGCGTGTGGTGATCGGCGGCACGAAGGAGGTACCGGCCGTCGACCGGGCCGAGCACCTCCACCCCGAGTGGGTGGCCCAGCGCGTCGACGAACGCGGCGGCCGCGGCACCCGACACCTCGGCGAGCGCGGTGACCGGCGGCATCGCGAGGGTGCGCCGGCGCTCGACCTCGACCCGGGCGAAGCGCCCGGGGTCGGCGTTCAGCACGGCCTGGAGGACCTCGTGGCGAGGGCTGCGGGTCTGCACGACCAGCCGACCGCCCGCGGACCGCGGCCCGAGGAGGCGCGCCGCCCGGGCGAACAGAGCCAGCGCCTGTTCGCCGGCCCGGTACCGAGGGGCGAGCAGATGCTGGTCGATGTCGAGGAAGACCACGACGTCGGCGGTGTCGAGCCGATGGAGCAGGGCCTCGGTGCCGATCAGGACCCGGGTGTCGGGCACCTCACCCTCGGGCGAGGTGCCGGTGACCTCCCCCACCGGCTCGCCCACCAGGGCCTCGAGCTCCTCGCGAGCCCGGGTGACGCCGAGGCGCAGGTTGCGGAGCCCACCGGCGCCGCACTCCTGGCACACCTTGGGCCGCCCGGTCCCGCACCGTCCGCACACCAGCGGACCCTCGGCCGCCTGGACCATCGCGGCGTCGCAGTGCTCACAGCGTGCGATCGAGCCGCAGGCACCGCACGCGAGCAGCCGCGACCGGCCGGTGCGGTTGAGGATGCAGGCCACCCGACCTCCGTCGCGGAGGATGGGGGTGAGCCGCTCGGAGAACAGCCCACCGCGGACGGGGTCGTCGCTGCGGCGGTCGACGACGTGGAGGATCGGCCATCCAGCCCGTTCCGACGCCCGAGACGGTTCGAGCAGGTGACCGACCGCGAGCGCCTCGAGCGACGGCACCGGCGAGACGAGCACGCAGGGCACGCCGGCCCGTCTCGCGCGCTCGATGGCGACCTCGCGGGCGTGCCAGGTGGGCGTCCGCTCCTCCTGGAACGCCTCGTCGTGCTCGTCGAGCACCACGACCGCGGCGAGGTCGGGAGCTGGTGCCCACGCGCCGGCTCGGGCGCCCACGACCGACGCACCACCGGCGGCGCGAGCCCAGTCGCGAGGGTGCAGGGCCACGTCGATCCCGGCGCGCCGGAGTCGGACGCCGAGCGTGCGCGCCGCCGACACCGAGGGGGCCAGCGCGAGCAGCTGACCCCTGGCGGCGGCAGCGAGGACCACGCCGAAGGCATCGGCGCCCGGCGGCAGGCGTAGCACCGACACCGGATGCTCGAAAGCCTCCTGGACGAGCGGGTCGGTGACCGCTGGCGTCGGCAGGCCCCGCGACCCCGCCTGCACGGGCGCGCCGACCACGCCCGGCGGGGAGGCGGTGGTGAGGAAGCTGGCCCGTCGGCCCGCCCACCGCCACGCGGCCCAGCCGGCCAGGTCGAGCAGTTCGGGTGCGGGGCCGATGCCGCTCCGCTTCGCGAGCGGCAACAGCGTGACGCCCTCCGGTGGCTCGACGTCGGTCGCGACGACCCAGCCCCCGACGCGCCGGCCGTGGAGCTGGATCCGCACGACGTCGCCGACGCCGATCTCGGGGATCGTGTCGGGGACGAGGTAGTCGAACTCGCGGTCGATGGCCGCCACGTCGGGCAGCACCCGGACGACGCGGCTCGACGCCACGTGGGCGGGGGTCAGAGACCGAGCGCCGACTTGAGGTCGTCGACCCGGTCGGTGCGCTCCCAGGTGAAGGCGTCGGTGTCGGTGCGGCCGAAATGCCCGTAGGCGGAGGTCTTGCGGTAGATCGGCCGGCGGAGGTCGAGGTCGCGCAGGATGGCTGCGGGGCGCAGGTCGAACACCTCGCCGATGGCCTGTTCGATCTTGGCCTCGTCGACCACCGCAGTGTCGAAGGTCGACACCATGATCGAGACCGGCCGGGCCACGCCGATGGCGTACGCGACCTGGACTTCACAGCGGCTGGCGGCGCCGGCAGCCACCACGTTCTTCGCCACCCAGCGGGCGGCGTAGGCGGCGGAGCGGTCGACCTTGGAGGGGTCCTTGCCCGAGAAGGCGCCGCCACCGTGGCGGCCCATGCCGCCGTAGGTGTCGACGATGATCTTGCGCCCGGTGAGCCCCGCGTCGCCGACCGGACCGCCGATCACGAAGCGACCGGTGGGGTTCACGTAGACCTCGTAGTCGTCGTCAGCGAACTCCTCGGGGATGACCGGGCGGATCACCTGCTCGATGAGGTCGGGCCGGATCATCGAGTCGCGGTCGATGCCCTCGTCGTGCTGGGTGGAGATCAGCACCGCCCGCAGGCGCACCGGCTTGTGGTCGACGTAGTCGAAGGTGACCTGGGTCTTGCCGTCGGGACGCAGGTACGGGATGGTGCCCGCCTTGCGGACCTCGGCGAGGCGCTGCGCCATGCGGTGGGCGACATGGATGGGGAGGGGCATCAAGACATCGGTCTCGTCGCACGCGTAGCCGAACATCATCCCCTGGTCGCCGGCGCCCTGCTTCATGAGCTCTTCCTCGCCGGCCGAGCCCGAGCGCACCTCCTCGGAGTTGTCGACGCCTTGGGCGATGTCGGGCGACTGCTCGTCGATGGTGACCATCACACCGCAGGTGTTGCCGTCGAACCCGTAGGACTCGCGGTTGTAGCCGATGTCGTTGATCGTGCTGCGGACGATACGGGGGATGTCGACGTACTCGTTGGTGGTGATCTCACCGGCGACGATGGCGAGGCCGGTGGTGACGAGGGTCTCGCACGCCACCCGGCTGTGGGGATCCCGTTCGAGCAACGCGTCGAGGATGGAGTCCGAGATCTGGTCGGCCATCTTGTCCGGGTGACCCTCGGTCACCGACTCCGACGTGAAGGTGAAGCGGCTCATGGTGCTCCTGTGCGGGCTCGTGCGAGTGGTGGAGATCAGGACCGGCCGGCCCGGCGGGCGGCGACCGCGTCGAACACGGCTCGCGCCACCGAACGCTTGTCGGTGAGGGGAACAGTCTGCTCCATGTCGGAGGCATGGATGACCACGGCGTTCGTGTCGTGCTCGAAGCCCACCCCTGGCGCGGACACGTCGTTCGCGACGATGAGATCGGCGTTCTTGCGGGCGAGCTTGTCGCGGGCGTTCTCGGCGACCTGGTCGGTCTCGGCCGCGAAGCCGACGAGCACCTGACCGGCGGCCTTGCGGCGACCGAGCTCGGCGAGGATATCGACGGTGGGCTCGAGCACGATCTCCGGCGGGCCGGCCGCCTTCTTCAGCTTCGAGTCGGCGGTGGCCACCGGACGGAAGTCGGCGACCGCGGCGGCCATCACCACGACGTCGGCGGAGCCCGCGTGGGCCATGACCGCGTCGTGCATCTGGGCGGCGCTCTCGACGAGGACGGTCTCGACCCCGAGGTGGGCCGGGGGCGGGGTGGTGGCGACGAGCACGACCTTGGCGCCCCTCGCGCGGGCCTCGGCGGCGAGGGCGAACCCCTGCTTGCCCGAGGACCGGTTGCCGATGAAGCGCACCGGGTCGATCGCCTCGCGGGTGCCGCCGGCGGTGACGACCACCTTGGTGCCCACGAGGTCGGCGGGCCCGAGGGCGTGCTCGACGGCGGCGACGATGGTTCCGGGGTCGGCGAGACGGCCGGTGCCGACGTCGCCACCCGCGAGGCGCCCGGATTCGGGCCACACGATGTGGACGCCGCGCTCGGCGAGCACCGAGAGGTTGTCCTGCACCGCGGGGTGCTCCCACATCTCGGTGTGCATCGCCGGGCAGATGACGACCGGCGCCCGCGTGGCGATGAGGGTGGCGGTGAGCAGGTCGTGGCTGCGGCCGGTGCGATAGTCGGAGATCACCCGCGCCGTGGCGGGGCACACGACCACGAGGTCGGCGTTCTGGCCGAGCTTGGTGTGCGGGATGGGGCTCGCCTCGTTCCAGAGGCTGCGCTGCACCGGCTCGGACGCGAGGGCGGAGAAGGTGGTCTCACCGACGAAGTGGAGCGCCCCGCTGGTGAGCACGGGGCTGACGTGTGCACCCGCGTCGACGAGACGCCTGCACACCTCGATGGCCTTGTAGGCGGCGATCCCCCCGGTGACACCGAGAACGATGCGCTTGCCCTCGAGCACCGTGCCCTCGAGCATGGTGCCCGCGCTACTCGCCGTCGGCCTCGTCGACGACCTCGTCGCGGCGCCGGGCGACGATCTTGTCGGCGGCGATCTCCTCGAACGCGATCGACAGCGGCTTGCGGGCCACCGACGCCACCTGCGGAGGGATGGCAGGCCCGCCGGCGTCGCCGAGCTGGTTGAAGTAGCTGTTGATCTGTCGGGCGCGCAGCGCGGCGAGGGTGACGAGGTCGAACTTGGACCCGGTGCGCTCGAGGAGCTCCTCGAGCGAGGGGTGCATCATCGAATCGTGCTGGGTGGACATGTGCACTCCAGGGAGTTCTGGGCCGACCGGCAAGGCTAGCAGGCTCGAGGCCCGATCCCCAGCTCGGCGAGGCGCTGCGGGACCGCTCAGGATCGGGAACGGGCCTCGGCGATGAGGCGTTCGAGCTCGGCGACGGTCTCCTCGACCGTGTCGTTGATGACGACGACGGCACCGAGCTCCTCGCCCTTGGCCCGCTCGGCATCGGTGTGGGCGAGGCGGCGGGCGATGCGGTCGGGGCTGTCGCCGCGGCCGCGGAGGCGATTGGCCTGCTCCTCGCGAGAGGGGGCGTCCATGAACACGAACAGCGCGTCGGGCTCCTTCGCGAGGACCTGCTCGGCGCCCTGCACGTCGATCTCGAGCACGAGATCGACGTCGTCGTCGAGGTGGTCGGGAACCGGCGTGCCCATCAGCTGCCCGAGGAAGTCGGCCCACTCGTAGAACCCGCCCGCCTCGATGCGCTCCTCGAACTCCTCACGGGAGACGAAGTGGTAGGCGTCCTCGGCCTCACCGGGACGGCGCTCGCGGGTGGTCCACGACCGGCTCAGCCACAGCTTCGGGTCGCGGGCGACGAGTTCGCGGACGACGGTTCCCTTGCCGACCCCACCTGGGCCGGAGATCACGATGACGATGACGCCGACCTCATCCGTAGGGCGACGGGAACGCCTCGATGAGCGCCTTGCGCTGCTGTTCGCCGAGGCCCCGTACGCGACGGGTGTCGCTGATGCCGATGCGCTCCATGGTGCGCCGGGCCTTCACCTTGCCCACACCGGGGAGGGACTCGAGCACGGTGAGCACCTTCATCTTGGCGATCGTCTCGTTGCCGTCGGCCTGAGCGAGCAGCTCCCCGAGGGAGATCGAACCCATCTTGAGCCGCTCCTTCAGCTCGGCCCGCTCTCGGCGGACCGCGGCGGCCTTCTCGAGCGCCGCCCTGCGCTGCTCGTCGGTGAGCTGGGGAGGTTGCGTCATGCCGACGAGGGTAGCCCCCTCGCGCACCTCAGCTGAGGCTCTCGACGATCGCGACCGCCGCCGCCTCCGGATCGGGCGCCTGGGTGACGGGGCGACCGACGACCAACAGATCGGCGCCCGCGTCGATCGCGGCCCGTGGGGTCGCCACCCGCGCCTGGTCGTCGTGGGCGCTGCCCTCCGGCCGGATCCCCGGCACGACGGTGAACAACGCCGGTGCGAGCGTTCGCACGGTGGGGAGGTCGGGCGCGCTGCACACCACTCCCCCACACCCGGCGTCGACGGCCACGCCGAGGCGCTGGCGCAGCACCGCCTCGGATGCCTCCGCGTCGCTCGTCAGCACGGTGACCCCGAGGGTCATCGGCGCGGGCAGCTCGGCGCGCTCGGCTCCCTCGGCGAACCCCTCGACCCCGGCGCGCAGCACGTCGACACCACCGCTCGTGTGCACCGTCAGGTACGAGGCGCCGAGGGCGCCGATGACCCTGGCCGCCTTGTTCACCGTGGTGGGGATGTCGTGGAGCTTGAGGTCGCAGAAGACGTCGTAGTCGAGGTTGACGAGCCCGGTGATGACCTCGGGTCCGACGGCGCTGAACAGCTCGAGACCGACCTTCGCGACCCGGAAGAACGGCCGCAGCTGTGCGGCGAGTCGCATGGCGACGACGTGGTCGTCGACGTCGAGGGCGAGGGCCAGGTGGTCCCAGGGACCGGCGTCGTCCAGGTCGTCGAGCGGATCGTGGTCGTCGGCGTCGCTCGCGGGGGTCGGCGTGTCAGTGCTCATGGGCGGTTCCCTTCAGGTCGGAGAGTCGAGCGACTCCGTGGCGACGACACCAGGCGGCGAGCTCGTCGATCACGAGGGCCGGTGCTCGGGGGTCGGCGAAGGTCGCGGTGCCGACCTGGACCGCGTCGGCGCCCGCCATCACCATCTCGACGGCGTCGACCCCCCTCGCGACACCTCCGACCCCGATGATCGGTGCGTCGGGCAGCGCGGCGCGACAGTCGTACACCGCTTTGACGGCGATCGGACGGATGGCCGGGCCCGAGACACCGCCGGGCCGTCCGCCGAGGATCGGCCGGCGGGCCTCCACGTCGATGACCATCCCCGGCACGGTGTTGGCCACCGTCACCGCCTCGGCTCCCGCGTCGAGCACCGCACGGGCGACCGCCGGCAGGTCGGTGACCATGGGTGTGAGCTTCGCCCAGCGCGGCCGCCCGCAGGCCGCGGTGGCGGCGACGACCGCCGCGCTGTCGTCGGCGGACTGGGCGAAGATGCCGTGGCCGGACAGGTTCGGGCACGAGAGGTTCACCTCGACCGCCATCACGTCGTCGGGTGCCGCGGCCACGGCTTCGGCGGCGGCCCGGTACTCCTCGACCGTGCGCCCCCAGATGCTCACCACGACACGGGCGCCGGCATCGAGGAGCTTCGGCAGGTCGTCGGAGAGCCAGGCGGCCACTCCCGGGCCCTGGAGCCCCACCGAGTTGATCATCCCGGCCGGTGTCTGGTGGACCCGCAGCGGTGGGTTGCCCGGCCAGGGCTCGGCCGCGAGCGACTTCACGACGACCGCGCCGAGCGCCGAGAGGTCGAGGTAGGCACCGAGTTCGGCGCCGTGGCCGGCGGTGCCCGACGCGGTCATCACCGGGTTGGGGAGGCGCAGCGAGCCGACCTGCACCGACAGGTCGACCGCCCCCGAGCGCCTCCCCCACCTCATGCGCCGAGCTCCGAGGCGGCGACGCCCTGGTGGTACTCCTGGAGGCTGCGGACCCGGAGCGGGTGGGCCACCATGTCGGCGATGCCGTTGGCTGCGGCGAGCGCTGCCTTCGCGGTGGTGAGCAGGCCTACCCCGTGGACACCTGCCGCCTTCCGGATGTGGGCGCCGTCGGCTCGGGGGCCGCGGCCGCGGGGGCTGTTGACGACGAGGTCGATCTGCCCGCTCGCGATGAGGTCGACCGCGTTCGTGCCCTCCTCGCCGATCTTCGCCACGACGGTGTCGACGGGGATGCCCGCCTCGGCGAGGTGGGCGGCGGTGCCGCTCGTGGCCACCAGCCGGAACCCGAGCTGGTCGAAGCGGCGTGCGGCCTCGACGCCGATCGGCTTGTCGCGGTCGGCGAGGGACAGGAACACCGTGCCCGAGGTCGGCAGCTTGAGCCCTGCGGCGAGCTGGGACTTCGCGAAGGCGAGGCCGACGGTGAGATCGATGCCCATCACCTCACCGGTGGAGCGCATCTCGGGTCCGAGCACCGAGTCGGCATCGGGGAACCGGTTGAACGGGAGGACCGCTTCCTTCACCGCCACGTGGTCACCGACGACCCTCGGCGGGAGCAGACCCTCGTCGCGCAGCTCGGCGAGGGTGGCGCCGAGCATGACCCGGGCCGCCACCTTGGCGAGGGGCACGCCGGTGGCCTTGGCGACGAAGGGCACCGTCCGTGACGCCCGCGGGTTCGCCTCGATGACGAACACCTGGTTCGCCTTCACCGCGAACTGGACGTTGATGAGCCCCTTCACCTCGAGGGCCTCGGCGATCGACGCGGTGTACTCCTCGATGACCTCGAGGGTCTCGGCCGACAGGGTGGTGGGCGGCAGGGCGCACGCGCTGTCGCCGGAGTGGACCCCGGCCTCTTCGACGTGCTCCATGACGCCGCCGATGTGGACCTCGCCGGTGTGGTCGCGGAGCGCGTCGACGTCGACCTCGGTGGCATCCTCGAGGAACCGGTCGACGAGCACCGGCCGTTCGGCCGACAGACCACCCTCCCGCCCGAGGGTGCCGAACCCGGCCAGCTCGGCCATGGCGCGCGAGAGGCTCTCGTCGTCGTAGACGATCTCCATCGCCCGGCCACCGAGCACGTAGGAGGGACGGACGAGGACCGGGTAGCCCACCCGGCCACTGATCTCGAGCGCACCCTCGAGGTCGGTGGCGGTGCCGCCCGCGGGTTGGGGGATCTCGAGGCGGGCGCACAGGGCGTTCCACTGCTCACGGTCCTCGGCGAGGTCGATCGAGCGCGGGCTCGTCCCCGCCACGAGCTCCTGGTCGAGCAGCCCGGCCAGCTTGAGCGGGGTCTGACCGCCGAGGGAGACGACGACCGCGACGGGCTGCTCGGCGTCGATGACGTTCTGGACGTCCTCGTAGGTGAGCGGCTCGAAGTAGAGCCGGTCGCTGGTGTCGTAGTCGGTCGACACCGTCTCGGGGTTGCAGTTGAGCATGATCGTCTCGTAGCCGGCCTCACCGAGGGCGAAGCTGGCGTGGACGCAGCAGTAGTCGAACTCGATGCCCTGTCCGATGCGGTTCGGCCCCGACCCGAGGATCAGCACCTTGGGGCGCTCGCTCGGCCGCACCTCGTCCTCGTCCTCGTAGGTGGAGTAGTGGTACGGCGTCTCGGCGTCGAACTCGGCCCCGCAGGTGTCGACGGTCTTGTAGGTGGGACGAACCCCCGCGGCGAGGCGGGCGCGGCGCACCTCGGGCTCGCTCGTGCCCCACAGGTGGGCGAGCTGCGCGTCGGCGAAACCGAGCCGCTTGGCCCGCCGCCAGCCGGCCTCGTCCATGCCCGCCAGGCCGACCTCCGCGAGGTGGGCGCGCTCGTCGACGATCATCGCCATCTGGTCGAGGAACCACGGGTCGACCTTGGTCGCCGCGGCCACCTCGTCGACGGTCATGCCCCGACGCAGGGCGGCCTCGAGCTGGAAGGGGCGGTCGGGGGTGCCGATGCACGCCCGGGCGAGCAGCTCCTCGTCGCTCAGCTCGTCGAAGGCGGCCTCGCCCGGGTCGCAGTTGAGGCCGAACCGCCCCTGTTCGAGCGAACGCATCGCCTTCTGGAGCGACTCGGGGAACGTGCGGCCGATGGCCATCACCTCGCCGACCGACTGCATCGAGGTGCCGAGCACGCCGGTGGTGCCCGGGAACTTCTCGAACGCCCACCGTGGGACCTTGGTGACGACGTAGTCGATGGTGGGCTCGAAGCTCGCCGGGGTCTTCTTCGTGATGTCGTTGACGATCTCGTCGAGGCGGTACCCGACCGCGAGGCGCGTGGCGATCTTCGCGATGGGGAACCCGGTGGCCTTCGACGCGAGGGCCGACGAGCGGCTGACCCGCGGGTTCATCTCGATGACGACCATGCGCCCGGTCTCCGGGTGCAGGGCGAACTGGACGTTCGATCCGCCGGTCTCGACGCCGACCCGCCGGATGCAGGCGAACGCCGCGTCGCGCATCAGCTGGTACTCGACGTCGGAGAGGGTCTGGGCCGGGGCGACGGTGATCGAGTCGCCGGTGTGGACGCCCATGGGGTCGACGTTCTCGATCGAGCAGATGATCACGCAGTTGTCCGCCCGGTCGCGCATCACCTCGAGCTCGAACTCCTTCCAGCCGGCGATCGACTGCTCGATGAGGATCTCGCTGATCGGGCTGGCGTCGAGGCCGTTCTTCGCGACCTGCTCGAACTCCTCCATCGTGGATGCGATGCCCGTGCCCCGTCCCCCGAGGATGTAGGCGGGACGGATGACGACGGGCAGGCCGATCTCGGCGACGACCTCACGGGCCTGCTCCATGTCGTGGGCGATGCCCGACGAGGGCACGTCGAGGCCGATCTCCTGCATCGCGGCCTTGAAGCGCTGCCGGTCCTCGGCGGTGGCGATCGCCTCGGCGTTCGCGCCGATGAGCTCGACGCCGTACTCGTCGAGCACCCCGGCCTCGACGAGCTCCATCGCGAGGTTGAGCGCCGTCTGACCGCCGAGGGTCGGCAGCAGGGCGTCGGGGCGCTCGCGCTCGATGATCGCGGTGAGCACCTCGAGGTCGAGCGGCTCGACGTAGGTGGCGTCGGCGAAGTCGGGGTCGGTCATGATCGTCGCCGGGTTCGAGTTGGCGAGGATCACCCGGTACCCCTCCTCGCGCAACACGCGACAGGCCTGGGTGCCGGAGTAGTCGAACTCGCAGGCCTGCCCGATGACGATCGGACCCGAGCCGATCAGGAGGATCGAGGAGAGGTCGTCGCGACGGGGCATCAGAGCTCCTCCTCGAGCGTGGTGAGGGCCTTGCCGTCCATCAGACGGTCGAAGAGCCGGAACAGGTAGCGGGACTCGTGGGGGCCGGGTCCGGCCTCGGGGTGGTACTGGACCCCGAAGGCCGGGACGTCGGTACTGCGGAACCCCTCGATGACCCCGTCGTTGAGGTTGACATGGGTGACCTCCGAGGACGCGAGACTGCCCTCGGTGACCGCGTAGTTGTGGTTCTGGCTGGTGATCTCCACGGCGCCGCTGCGGATGTGGCGCACCGGATGGTTGCCGCCGTGGTGACCGAAGGGCAGCTTGTGGGTGCTGCCGCCGAGGGCGAGCGCCATGATCTGGTGACCGAGACAGATGCCGAACATCGGCACCTGGCCGAGCAGCTCGCGCACCGCCTCGACGGCGTACCCGACCGCTGCCGGGTCGCCCGGACCGTTCGAGAGGAATACGCCGTCGGGCTCGCGGGCGAGCACCTCGTCGGCGGTGGTGGAGGCGGGCACGACCTCGACGACGCCGAGCTCACCGAGCTGTCGGAGGATCGTGCGCTTGATGCCGTAGTCGTAGGCGACGATGCGCTTGGGCCCTTCGCCCACGGTGTAGGGCTCGGCGGTGGTGACCTCGGCCGCGAGGTCGACCCCGTCGGTGCCGGGCTCGCGGGCCGCGGCTGCCGCCAGGGTGTCGACATCCGCGGTGCCGAAGGCCCCCGGCATCGCGCCCGCGTCGCGGATGTGGCGGGTGAGCCGGCGCGTGTCGACCCCGCCGATGCCCGCGAGTCCGTGCCGGCGCAGGAAGGCGTCGAGGTCCTCGCTCGCCCGCCAGTTGCTGTGCCGTCGGGCGAGCTCGCGCACGATGACGCCCCGACAGGCCGGCCGGGCCGACTCCGAGTCGTCGTCGTTCGTGCCGTAGTTGCCGATGTGGGGATAGGTGAAGGTGATGATCTGACCGGCGTAGGAGGGGTCGGTGATGACTTCCTGGTAGCCGGTCATCACGGTGTTGAACACCACTTCGCCGGTGGCGACCCCGTCGGGCGGCTCGGCGCCGATGGCCTCGCCGTGGAAGGTGGTGCCATCGGCGAGCACCAGGTGGGCGGGACGAACGGTCATCGGGTGGCTTCTCCGTCGATCACGGTGGGGGCGCCGGACGAGATGGTGTGTCGCACCCGTCCGGTGAGGGTGCGCCCTGCGTAGGGGGTGTTGCGGCTGCGGCTCGCGGTGTCGGCCGGGTCGACGGTCCAGGTGACCGCGGGGTCGAACACACAGAGGTTCGCCGGCTCGCCCGCGGCGACCGGCCGGCCGTGGCGGTCGGCGACGCCGGCGATGGCGGCCGGCTGCCACGAGAGCAGGGCGAGGAGCCGTTCGAGCGGGATGTCCCCGCCGAGCTCGGTGAGCGCGAGCGCGAGGGCGGTCTCGAGGCCGAGCATGCCCGGTGGGGCGAGGTCGAAGGGCCGCTCCTTCTCCTCGGCGGTGTGGGGGGCGTGGTCGGTGGCGATCGCGTCGATCGTGCCGTCGGCGAGGCCGGCTCGGATCGCGGCGACGTCGGCGGCCGACCGCAACGGTGGGTGCACCTTGAACACCGGGTCGTAGGTCGCGACGCACTCGTCGGTGAGCGTGAAGTGGTGGGTCGTGGCCTCGGCGGTGACCGCCAGTCCCTCGGCCTTCGCCGCGCGGACCAGCTCGACCGAGCCGGCGGTCGACAGGTGCTGGAAGTGGATCCGCGCGCCGGTGAGGCGGGCGAGGGCGATGTCGCGCGCCACCATCAGCTCCTCGGCCGCCGCGGGCTGCCCGGGCAGGCCGAGGCGCGCGGACCACTCCCCCTCGTGCATGCAGGTGCCCGCCGAGAGGGCGGAGACCTCGCAGTGCTGGGCGAGGGTGACGCCGAGGCCCACCGCGTATTCCATCGCGCGACGCATCAGCCCGTCGTCTTGCACCCCGGTTCCGTCGTCGGTGAAGATCCGCACCCCGAGGTCGGCCAGCTCGCCCATGGGTGCGAGCTGCGTGCCCTCGCGACCGACGGTGATGGCGCCGGATGCGAGCACCTCACAGGCGGCGTGACGGCCGAGCTCGAACACCTCGGTGACGACCGGAGCGCTGTCCATCGCCGGGGTGGTGTTCGGCATGGCCACCACCGCGGTGTACCCGCCCCGGGCGGCGGCGCGGGCGCCGGTCTCGATCGTCTCCGCCTCCTCCTTGCCGGGCTGACGCAAGTGGGTGTGGAGATCGACGAAGCCGGGGCTCACGACGCATCCGGCGGCGTCGAGGACGCGATCGCCGTCGAGGGACTCGCCGACCTCGACGATGCGACCTCGGTCGATGGCCACGTCGGCATCCCGTCGCCCGGTGGCGTCGACCACCGTGCCGCCCTTGATCACCAACTCAGCCATGGGTGGCCACCGCTCCTTCCACTCGTCGGTCGACCGGTTCGGTCGGTTCGTCGCTGCTCGCCGTCGGGCCGCCCGAGCCGAGGAGGAGGTAGAGCACGGCCATGCGCACCGGCACGCCGTTGCGGACCTGCTCGAGGACGACCGAGCGGGGCCCGTCGGCGACCTCGGCCGCGATCTCGATGCCCCGGTTCATCGGGCCGGGGTGCATGACGAGCGCGTGGTCCGGCAGACGGGCCGCCCGCTCGACGGTGAGGCCGTAGCGGGCGGTGAACTCGCGCAGGCTCGGGATGAGCGCTTCCTTCTGGCGTTCGAGCTGCATCCGGAGGGCGTAGGCCACATCGACGGTGGGGAGGACGGCGTCGAGGTCGTGGCTCACCTCGACCGGCCAGCCCTCGAGGCTCGCGGGCAGCAGTGTCGGGGGTGCGACGAGGGTGACCCGGGCACCGAGCGCGGCGAAGGCGAACGCGCTGCTCCCCGCGACCCGGGAGTGCTTCACGTCGCCGATGATGGCCACGTGGCGGCCGTCGAGACTTCCGAGGCGCTCGCGCAGGGTGTAGGTGTCGAGCAGCGCCTGGGTGGGGTGCTCGTGCCAGCCGTCGCCGGCGTTCACGACCGAGCAGTCGAGCCACCGCGCGAGCTGCCAGGGCACGCCGGCCGAGGCGTGGCGGACGACGATGGCGTCGACCCCCATGGCCTGGATCGTGAGGGCGGTGTCGCGGAGCGACTCGCCCTTGTTGACCGACGAGGAGCCCACGCTGAAGTTGACCGTGTCGGCGGAGAGGCGTCGGGCCGCGGCCTCGAACGACGTGCGCGTGCGGGTGGAGTCCTCGTAGAAGAGCCACGCGACGGTCTTGCCACGCAGCGCGGGCACCTTCGGGATCGGGCGGTTGCTGACCTCGACGAAGCTGTCGGTGAGGTCGTGGATCTCGGCGATGGCGGCGGCGTCGAGGTCGCGGATCGACAACAGGTGCTTCACGGGCGCGCCTCCTCGTGGTCGGCGCCGGGCCGCTGCTCGCCGAGGCGCACCGCGTCGAGAGTGACGTCGACCACCTCGTCGCGTCGGGTCGGGAGGTTCTTCCCGACGTAGTCGGGACGGATCGGCAGCTCGCGGTGGCCACGGTCGACCATGACCGCGAGCTGCACGGCGCGCGGGCGCCCGTAGCTCGACAGGGCGTCGAGGGCGGCCCGCACCGTCCGCCCGGTGAACAAGACGTCGTCGACGAGCACGACGACCCGCCCCGTGAGCTCGCCGGGGATGTGGGTGACCGCCTCGGGCATGATCGGCCGGAGCCCGAAGTCGTCGCGGTGGAACGCCACGTCGAGGGAACCGACCGGCACCGAGGTCCCTTCGATCGACTCGAGCGCCTCGGCGAGGGCGCCCGCGAGGGGCACACCGCCGGTCTGGAGGCCGATCACGACGACGTCGTGGAGGCCCTGGTTCCGCTCGATGACCTCGTGTGCCATGCGGCGGATCGCCCGGCGGATGTCGTCGGCGTCGAGCACCTGACTGCGGGCAACGAAAACGCCCCCGTCCGGGGGCGTGTGAGGTCGTTCGCGCTGGGCCAAGGGGGTTGCCTTCCTGTCCGTTCGGGCCTCACGGGACCCGCTTCACGGTCAGGGGTGCACCCTACCAAAGGATCGACCGCCTCCGATCGCGGTTTCGCGTGCCGACGGGCACAGCGCGAGCCGAGTCAGGCCGAGGGTCGGACCTCGGCGGCGATGCGGGCGAGCATGCCGTTCACGAACCGGCCCGACTCGTCGGTGGAGTACTGCTTCGCGAGGTCGACCGCCTCGTCGATGATGACCCCGGTGGGCACGTCGTCGTTGGCACGGAGCTCGTGGATCGCCATCCGCATGATGGCCCGGTCGACCGCCGGCATGCGCTCGAGCTTCCAGTCGCGGGCGAACCGGCGGATCAGCTCGTCGATGTCGGCCTGGTTCTCGCCGACCCCGATGACGAGCTCGGTGGCGTAGGGATCCGGGGCGACGGGCAGCGCGTCGAGGACCTCTGACGGTGCGACCTCGCGCACCTCGGCCTCATAGAGCAGCCCCAGCGCCCGTT
This sequence comes from uncultured Iamiaceae bacterium, assembly GCA_964488835.1. Taxonomy (GTDB): domain Bacteria; phylum Actinomycetota; class Acidimicrobiia; order Acidimicrobiales; family SKKL01; genus SKKL01. Next base: position 46,200 of record CAZAVX010000008.1, read on the forward strand.
CGCGTGCTTCGCGACGGGTGGCGGTCACGCGCGGGTGATGTACTCGCCAGAGCGGGTGTCGACCTTCAGGCGGTCGCCGACGTTGACGAACAGCGGCACCTGCACGACGAGGCCGGTCTCGAGGGTGGCCGGCTTGCGGGCCCCCGACACGCGGTCGCCCTGGATACCCGGCTCGGTGTCGGTGACGGTGAGCTCGACCGAGGCCGGGAGCTCGACCCCGACGATCTCGGTGCCGTACATCTGGACGATGGCGGAGGAGCTCTCGACGAGGAACCCTGCCGCGTCGCCGAGGATGGCCTCCGAGACCGGGACCTGTTCGTAGGACTCGCTGTCCATGAAGACGTAGTCGGAGCCGTCGTGGTAGAGGTACTGCATCTCGCGCTTGTCGACGATGGCCCGCTCGACCTTTTCGTCGGCCCGGAACGTGCGGTCGAGCACCGCGCCGGTGCGGGCGTTCTTCAGGCGGGTGCGGACGAACGCCCCACCCTTGCCCGGCTTCACGTGCTGGAACTCGACGACGTTGAACAGGCCGTCCTCGAGGGCGAGGGTCATCCCGTTCTTCAGGTCGTTGGTGGAGATGGCGGGCATGGTGGGAACCTCGGGCGGAAGTGCGGGTGGTCAGTCGACGGCGAGCGAGAGTGGCGACCCGGTGAGCCGGCGACAGCCCGAGGTGGTGACCTCCACGGTGTCTTCGATGCGGGCACCTCCCACCTCGGGGAGGTACACACCGGGCTCGACGGTGACCACGTGGCCGGCGGCGAGCGTAGCACCGGAGGTGGCCGCCAGACGAAGGGGCTCGTGGATCTCGAGGCCGACTCCGTGGCCCGTGGGATGGACGAACGCCTCGCCCCACCCGGCGGCCTCGATGACCCGGCGGGCGGCGGCGTCGACGTCGCGGCACGCGACGCCGTCGGCGACGGCGTCGACCCCCGCGGCCTGCGCCGCGGCGACCACCTGGAGCAGCCGCCGGGCGGTGTCGTCGAGGTCGCCGACCGCGACGGTGCGGGTCATGTCGGAGCGGTACCCGTCGACGGTGGCTCCCATGTCGATGACGACGAGCTCGCCGGGGCCGATGCGGCGCGTGGAGGGGTGGTGGTGCGGGAGCGCACCGTTGGGACCGGACGCGACGATGGTGTCGAAGGCCGGCTCCTCGGCGCCGAGACGGCGCATCGCGGCCTCGAGCTCGACCGCCACCTCGATCTCGGTCGGCGCGTCGGCGAGCGAGGGTGCCACCGCCGCCAACGCGGCGTCGGCGATGCGGGCCGCGGCCTCGATCCGTGCGACCTCAGCGGGGTCCTTCACCTCGCGGAGACCGTCGACGAGCCCACGGGTGGGGACCAGCTCGAGGCCGCCGAACCACTCGCGGGCGGCGAGGTCGGCGGCGGCCCACGAGAGGTGGTCGGCCTCGGCGCCGACCCGGGACGCCGCGGCGGACGCGCAGGCGTCGGTGAGCGCGGTGCCCGGCTGGGTGGTGACGACGAGCTCGGCGTCGACGCCGGCCGCCGCGAGCTCGGCCTCGGCCTGGTGGCCGTAGCGCCCGTCGGTGAGGAAGAGCACGTGGTCGTCGGTGACGAGGAGGGTGGCCGCCGATCCGGTGAAGCCGGTGAGCCAGCGGATGTTCACGAGCTTCGAGACGAGCAGGGCGTCGAGCTCGACGTCCGCCATCGCGCGCCGGACCTGCTCGAGCCGGGGTGCCCGGTCCATCGGCGGAAGGCCGCCGACGAGGTCGCTCACGGTGCCCGGCCGTCGCCGACCAGCTGGGCGACCGCCTCGATGGCGAGGACATAGCCGCGTGGACCGAACCCCGCGACGGTGCCGGACGCGACCGGCGCGACGACCGAGGTGTGCCGCCAGGGCTCGCGTGCCGCGGGGTTCGAGATGTGGACCTCGACGACCGGCCCGTCGAACGCCGCGAGGGCGTCGTGGAGCGACCAGGCGTAGTGGGTGAAGGCCCCGGGATTGATGACGATGGCGGCCGCACGACCTCTGGCCGCGAGGATGGCGTCGACGAGCTCGCCCTCGTGGTTCGACTGGAGGTGATCGAGGTCGAAGCCGCGCTCGTCGGCAGCCTCGCGGGCGAGGTCGACGATCTCGTCGAGGGTGGTCGATCCGTAGATCTCCGGCTGGCGCTCGCCGAGGATGCCGAGGTTGGCCCCCGACAGGAGGAGCAGGAGTGGTCGGCTCACGACGCCTCCTTCACCGCGGCGAGCGTGTCGCGGACGAGCGACGGGTCGACGTCGGTGACGACCTCGACGCCGTCGGGGCCGTCGAGCGCGAAGGTCAGCGACTCGACCGCCTTCTTGTCGCGGGCCAACAGGTCGACGAGCTGGTCGTCGTCGAGGCCGGCGGGCAGCGACGAGGGCAGCTCGTAGGCGGCGACCACACGGCGGTGCTCGGCCACCCGGTCCGTGTCGATGCGCCCGAGACGCTGGGCGAGCTCGGCGGCGTAGACGAGGCCGATGGCGACCGCCTCGCCGTGTCGGAGCTCGAAACCGGTGGCGATCTCGATCGCGTGGCCGAGGGTGTGGCCGTAGTTGAGGATGGCGCGGCGGCCGGACTCCCGTTCGTCGCCCCCGACGACCTCGGCCTTGATGGCCACACACCTCGCCACCCGCTCGTCGAGGGGCAAGGCGTCGAGGTCGCCCCCGCCGAGGAAGTGGTACTTCGCCAGCTCGCCGAGGCCGCTGCGCAGCTCGCGGGCCGGCAAGGTGTCGAGCAACTCGGTGTCGCACACCACACCGACGGGCTGCCAGAAGGCGCCGACGAGGTTCTTGCCCTCGGGGAGGTTCACACCGGTCTTGCCGCCGATGGCGGCATCGATCTGGCCGAGCAGCGTGGTGGACACGTGGATGACCGCCACACCCCGGTGGTAGATGGCGGCGGCGAACCCGGCCAGGTCGGTGACCATGCCGCCTCCGACGGCGACGACGACATCGCCACGGGTGAGCCCCCATCGGGCGAAGGCGCGGCACAGCTCTTCGACGGTGGCGAGCGACTTCGCCTCCTCGCCCTCGGGGATGTCGAACCGCCGGTGCTCGATGCCGGGATCGACGTCGACGTCGAGGTTCGGTTGGGTGACGACGGCCGCGCGCCGCGCTCGCTCGGGGACGAGCCGGGCGATCTCGTGACGTGCGCCGGGTCCCACGAAGACGTCGTAGGACCGCTCGCCGAGGGAGACGGGGACGGTGATCATGCCGGCAAGCCCAGCAGCTCGAGCACCTGATCGGCCACTTGCTCGGGCCCGAGGTCGTCGACATCGACGGTGGTGTCGGCCACCGCTGCATAGAGGTCGCGACGGTTCTCGTCGAGGGAGCGGAGCACGGTCACCGGATCGCGATCTCCGATCAGGGGTCGGGTGCCGTCGTCGCTCAGGCGGGCCGCCAACGCCTCCGGGGTCGCTCGGAGCCAGACGACCTTCGCGTTGAGCGACAGGGCGCGACGGGCCTCGGGCGTGGTGACCACTCCCCCGCCGGTGGCGACGACCACCGGGTCGGGACGGGCGAGCGCACGGGTGAGCGACTCGAGCTCGTAGCGACGGAACGCCGCCTCCCCCGCCGACGCGAACAACTCGGCCACCGAACACCCCGTCGCGAGCTCGACCTGCTCGTCGGTGTCGACGAACTCGCGGCCGAGGCGCGCGGCGACGATCCGACCGACGGTGCTCTTGCCGCTGCCCATCAGGCCGACGAGGGCCAGGTGTTCGTGCACACCGAAACCCTACCGACGCCCGCCGACCCGCACGCGCTAGTTGAGCAGCCGGCCGCTGAGGAGGATCGCGACGAGCGCGCCGAGGCACAGCGACGGGCCGAACGGGAAGAACGTCTTGCGACCCCGCGTGACGACGAGCCCGATACCGAGGATCGACCCCAGCGCGCTGCCGAACAATGCCCCGTAGAGCACGAGGGGCAATCCGTACTCGATGCCCCGGTAGAGCAGCTCACCGTCGACCTCGACCATCGCGCCGGCCCACCCGAGGTGGAGTCCGAGGACGAGCGCGAGCTTCACGTCGCCGAACCCCATGCCCCGCGGGTAGACGAAGAAGAAGACGAACAGGAAGACGAAGTACGCGGCCCCGCCGACGAGGCCGGCGACCAGACCTCCCCACTCGCCGATGACCGCCGAGGCGACCGCGAGCAGAGCGACGGTGGCGCCGAGGGTCGGGAACACGATGCGGTCGGGGATGCGGAAGTGGTCGATGTCGACGACGGTGACGGCGACGAGCGCCACGCCGAACACGAGGAACGCCGCCAACTCGGCCGAGGCCCCGAACCGGGCCGCGAGCACGGCGAGCACCCCCGCGGTGCCGAGGTCGATGGCCGGGGCTCGCCACCGTCGTGTCACCGTCTCGGTGTCGGGGGTTCGGTCGTCGGGTGAGCCGACGAACGAGCGGGTGCCCGCCGGTTCGTCGGCGAACCACGACACCACCGGCACGAGCTCGGCGGCCTCGCCGTCGAGGACGGGGAGGCGGTCGGGCACCCGGTCGACGAGACGGCGGACGAAGGGTCCGACGACCAGCCCGAGCAGTGCGGCGAGGACGACGTGCATGACGGGCGAGACCCTAGGTCAGCGACGGTCCGCCCGGGTGTGACCGTGGAGCACTACTCGTCGACCGACGAGAGGTACTTCAGCAACAGGTTGCGGTTGATCGGCTCGTCCGAGTCGCTCTCGACCCGGGCGATGGCCTCCTCGCGCTCCTCGTCGGTGCTCGCGGCGGCTGCGGCGGCGACCGCCTGCTGGGCCCGCGGGCTGAGGTTGGCGAGTTGGCGTGCCATCTCGGCGGCCTCCTCGGCCTCGCGGGCGCTCGCGGCGCTGTTCGGGTCGAAGGTGGGGATGTGGAACGGATCGGGGCCGAACGGGTCGTCGGGGCCGGGGCCGTCGGCGGACTCGCCGAAGAGCGGACGGACCGGCTCGGGGTCGTCGTGGAAGCTCGAGAGCGAGTCCTCGGGGTCGTCGTTCCAGCCGGCCATCGGCTCGGGCGCGAATGCGGGGGGTGGGTCGGCGGGCGGCGGCGCGAAAGCCGGCGGGCCGGGCGGAGGAGGCGGCGGGGTCGGCTCGGCGATGAGCGACGGGGCATCGGCGAACGACGAACCCGACGACGGCTCGGGCGGGGCCGCGGGCGGTGGAGGCGGCGGCGCAGGTGCCTCGGCGTGCAGGTCGATGACCGGTGCCGCGGGCGCGTCGTCGACGGGGGGCGCGGGAGCGATGTCGACGGCCGGCTCGACCGGGTCGGTGGCCACGTCGTCGTCGACGATGTCGAGGGGCGCCTCGACGACGGGGCTCGGGCCCGGCGTGGGCGCCGCGGACTCCTCGCCGACGACCACCGCGCCGAGTTCGACGAGATCGCGCGCGAGTCGGGTGGCAGGCAGTTCGGAGAGGCCGAGGCGCTCGCCGAGCTCGAGAGAGGTGCGGCCCACGCCGATGGCGACGACCGCCGCCCACTGGCGTGGTGAGAGGGTGATCTCGCGATCGCGATCGGCGACGAGGCGGAGCACCCGCGTGGGGGACGGCACGACCGCCTCGATCTCGCGCCACTCGCGGAGCTGCTCCTCGGCATCGGCGAGGGCTTCTTCGACGTTGTCGCTCCGGTCACCGAGCGCCGTGGCGTCGGCATCGGTGTCGAAGATGAACGAGCCGTCGGTGTACCGCAGCAGCTCGAAGAGCACCTCGGCGGGGAGCTGGGCCAGCGGCGCGCCCGAGGCGTGGGCCCCGCAGAGTTCGCCGTCGACGACCCCGAGCTCACCGGTGCCGCGATCACCCTCGATCCTCAGGACCCCGGTCTTCTTGGTGGACGCGAGCAACCGCAGGACATCCGCCAGAGCGAACGTCTCGAGTGTTCCCTGCAGAGCCACGTGGACCTCCGTACCTGATACCTGTGACTCTCATCGGCAGCTCGGCCCCACAACTTCAAGGTTCGAGCGCGATTCTCCGTCGAGCCTGCTCGACGAACCCCTCCTTCAAGAGTCCTTGACAGCCTGCCACATCTCGCCGAGCGGCGCCTCCAGGCCCGTCCAGTGCCCGAAGGCGAGCGCCGCCTGGTGCACGAGCATGCCCAGTCCGGGAACGGGCGTCGCGCCTCGCCGCTCGGCTTCGTCGAGCAAGGCGGTGCGGAGCGGATGGACGACGAGGTCGGCGACGACCTGGCCGGACCGCAGCAGGTCGGGATCGAGCGGGAGGCGCGGCCGGTCGGGATCGTCGAGCTGCATGCCGATCGAGGTGGCGTTCACCACCAGGTCGGCGTCGGCGACCGCGCCGGCGTCGGCCACCCGCCCGACCGCGCCGGCGAGCGCGACGGCCACCTCGGCGGTGGCCCGGGTGCGGTTCACGACGGCGACCTCCGCCGCGCCGGCTCGGGCGAGGGCGTCGATGACCGAGCGGGCCGCCCCGCCGGCGCCGAGCACCACACAGCGCAGGCCCGACGGGTCGACGCCGTGGTCGACCCGAAGCGAGGCGACGAAGCCGTCGCCGTCGGTGTTCTCGCCGACGAGCCGCCCGTCGCGATTCACGACGCAGTTCACCGCACCCAGCGCGGCTGCAACGGGTGACAGCTCGTCGACCGCCGCGGCGGCCGCGTCCTTGTGCGGCATCGTCACCGACATCCCCCTGATGCCGAGGGGCACCATCGACCGGACGGCCGCCTCGCCGTGCTCGGGCGCGACGTCGAACGCACAGAACACCCAGTCGAGCTGCCGGGCCGCGAAGGCGGCGTTGTGGAGCGCCGGCGAGAGCGAGTGGCGGACCGGATGGCCGATGACCGCGGCGACCTGGGTGGCCGCCGACACGTCGCGCGGTGTGGTCATCGGCTGCTCAGAAGATCCCCGCGGCGCGGGACTCGTCGCGCACCCGGAGGAACTCGTCGTAGTCGTCGGTGAAGAAGTGGCGGCCGTCGGTGTCGGCGAGGACGTAGTAGAGCCACGAGCCCTCGGCGGGATGGAGCGCGGCCTCGAGCGCACTGCGACTCGGCACCGCGATGGGGGTGGGCGGCAGGCCGGGGTTGAGGCGCGTGTTGTAGGGCGAGTCGAGGGCGAGGTCGGCGTCGGTGAGCGGCCCGGTGCGCTCGGGGCCACGGGCGTAGATGACCGTGGCGTCGATGCCGAGGTTCATGCCGAGCTCGAGCCGGTTGTGGATGACCCGCGACATGAGGGCGTGCTCCTCGGGGAGCCGGGCCTCCTTCTCGATCATCGACGCGATGATGATGTACTCGTAGGCGGTGAGGCCGTTCTGCTGGAGCGTGGCCGGATCGACGTTCATGAACGGGTCGAGGCCGACCGAGCGGGCCACGGCGTCGAACTGGCGGTTCATGCGCTGGAGGATCTCGAGCTCGGTGTCGGTGACCCGGTACTCGTAGGTGTCGGGGAAGAGGAGGCCCTCCCAGCTCTCGACGCCCGCGGGCCGCCACGGCGTGGTCATCCGGATGAGCGCGCTCGGCACCTCGTCGGCATCGAAGCCCTCGATCTGCTCCTCGAGGCGCGCCGCGATCTCGTCGATGGTGAGACCCTCCGGGACCGTGAAGCGGTCGAAGCGCTCGGGGGCCGGTCCGGCTTCGAGGGTGGCGATCGCATCGTCGAAGCTCGAGTTGCGCACCATCGTGTATTCGCCGGCCTGGAACGAGTCGACGCCCCGCCAGCGCAGGTAGTAGCGGAACACGGTGGGGTTGGTGATGACCCGCTCCTCGGCGAGGAGGTCGACGATGTCGTCGACCGTGGAACCCGGGGGGACCACCATCGTGAAGGCCTCGCCCGGCCCTCCGGGCGGGTTGATCTGACGCTGGAGCCACACCCAACCGCCGCCGACGACGATGCCGAGCACGAGGAGCGCCCCGACGGTGGTGAGCAGCACCTTGCGGACCGGGCCGGCGGGCTCGCTGATGCGCACGTAGGCACGTGCGTCGAGCACCGGGTCGTCGGCGTCGCCGTCGAGGTCGTCGTCCCAGCGGTGGTCGGCGTCGGCCCCATCATCGACGGACGGGTAGTGGTCGGCGGGGCGTGACGCGCCGACCGGCTGCTGGGTGGTCGTGGAGGCGCGCCGGATCGGGGTGCTCGTCGGTTCCGGGTCGTCCTGGTCGAACAGGTGGGAGTCGGTCACGTGCGGGGCGCTTCCGTGGGAGATCCGGCGTCGAGCCAGGCCTGGAGCATCACCGACGCCGCCACCTTGTCGACGACCTTGCGGCGGGCGGCGGCCCCCAGGCTCTGGTCGAGGAGCTGACGGTCGGCGGTGACGGTCGTCAGACGTTCATCGTAGGTGGTGACCGGGACGGGAAGGGCGTCGCCCAGCTCGGCCACCTCGTCGAGCGCGGCGCGTGCCGCCCGACCGACGCTCCCGTCGAGGGAGAGCGGGAGGCCGACGACGACCACCTCGGCCTCGGTTTCGGCGGCCAGCTCGGCGATGCGCGCATGGTCGCGACGGCGGTTGCCGCTGCGGTGGACCACCTCATAGGGGGTGGCGAGCGTGCCGGCGCTCACGGCGACCCCGATCCGCTTCGAGCCCAGGTCGAGGCCGAGCGCGCGCATCAGGACCCGAGCGAGCTGCGGATGAGGTCGAGCGCCTCGTCGAGCTTGCCGGGGTCGCGGCCACCTGCGACGGCGAGCTCGGCGTTCTTGCCGGTGCCCCCGCCGACGAGCTTCGCCGCCGGCCCGATGAGGTCGGACGCGTGGAGCCCCTCGGAGGTGTCGACCGCGGCGACGATGGCGACCCCACCGGATTCGGGGGCACTCGCGAGGACGGCACCGCGGATGCCGGGCTGCTCGCGCACCGCGACCGCGAGGTCGCGCAGCTCGTCGCGCCCGAGGTCGTCGCGCCGCAACACGACCACCCCGTCGACCGCGCCGGCGGCGATGGTCGAGGCCTCGCCACGGGCGGCCTGCCGGCGGAGCGACTTCAACTCGTCGCGGAGGTCCTTCAGCTCCGCGAGCCGCTTCTCGATGCCCTCGACGAGCTCGTCGGGCGACGTGCCGACCAGCTCGGCCGCCCGCTCGAGCACCGCCTCCTCGCGTCGCAGGCGCTCGATCGGACCGTGACCGGTGATGGCCTCGAGACGGCGGATGTTCGAACCGATGGAGCCCTCGCTGACGATCTTGATGGGCCCGATGTCGCCGAGGGCGCTGACGTGGGTGCCGCCGCACAGCTCGATGGAGTGGTCGCCCGCCTCGAGTACCCGAACCCGCTCGCCGTACTTCTCGCCGAAGAACGCGATGGCGCCCTTCTGCTGGGCCTCGGCCATGGTGGTCTCGTAGTGACGGACCGGGGCGTTGCTGAGGATCTCGCGGTTCGCGAGGTCTTCGATCGCGGCGATCTGTTCGGGCGTGAGGGCCTCGAAGTGGCTGAAGTCGAACCGGAGCCGGTCGGGGGCGACGAGCGAGCCCTGCTGCTTGACGTGGTCGCCGAGCACCTCCCGCAGCGCCCAATGGAGGATGTGGGTGCCGGTGTGGTTGCGCTTGATGGCCGCCCGGCGTTCGGCGTCGATGGTGGCGGTGACCTGCTGTCCGACCTCGATCTCACCCTCGATCATGCGGATGTGGTGGCGGTGCAGGCCGGGGAGCGCGTAGGTGGTGTCGAGCACCTCGGCGGTGCCGGTGGCCGAGGTGATGCGCCCGGTGTCGCCCACCTGCCCGCCCGACTCGGCGTAGAACGGGGTGCGGTCGAGGAACAGCTCGTCGCCGACCCGCCCGATGACGGTGGCGGACGACTCGACCTCCTCGCGCCCGGTGAAGACGGTGGTGCCGTGCTCGGCGAGGAGGCGCTGGTACTCGGCGGCCTCCTCTCCGGCGGCCACTCCCCCACCCTTGCGGGCCGCCTTCGCCCGCTGGCGCTGCTCGGCCATCGCGGACTCGAACCCGGACAGGTCGACCGAGAAGCCGCGCAGCTCGGCGACCTCCTGGGTGACCTCGAGGGGGAAGCCGTAGGTGTCGTGGAGCTGGAACGCGACGTCGCCGGGCAGCTCGCCGCCCTCGGGCAGCTGGTCGAGCGCGGTGTCGAGGGTCTGCGAACCCGTGCGGAGGGTCTGGCGGAAGCGGGCCTCCTCACGCTCGACGATGCCGAGGACGAGGTCGCGGCCGGACACCAGCTCGGGGTAGTCGTCGCCCATCACGTCGATGGTGCGCTCGACGAGCGGCGGGCAGACGGGGGTCTCGACGCCGAGCAGGTAGGCGAACCGGATGGCGCGCCGGATGATGCGGCGCAGCACGTACCCGCGGTCTTCGTTCGAGGGCACGATGCCGTCGGCGATGAGGAAGGACATCGTGCGCGCGTGGTCGGCGAGGAGACGGAGGGCGATGTCGCCGAGATCGGACGTCCCGAGACGGGTGCCGGTGACCCCCTGGGCCTCCTCGACGAGCACCGAGAGCGAGTCGGCGACATAGAGGCTCGGCGAGTCCTGGAGCACCCCGAGGATGCGCTCGAGACCGGCGCCGGTGTCGATGCCGGGCGCCTCGAGGTCGGTGAGGCTGCCGTCGGGCTGGCGGAAGAACTGGGGGAAGACGAGGTTCCAGAACTCGACGTAGCGCTGCTCGGCCGCGGGGTTCGCGGGCCCGCCGTCGGGACCCCAGCTCGGCCCGAAGTCGAAGAACAGCTCCGAGCTCGGCCCGCAGGGGCCGGTGTCGCCCATCTCCCAGAAGTTGTCCTTGTCGAGACGCTGGATGCGCTCGCGGGGGAACCCGACCTGGTCGACCCAGAGCGTCTCGGCTTCGTCGTCGTCGACGTGGACGGTGACCCAGACCCGATCGAGGTCGATGCCGAGGACCTCGGTGACGAACTCGTGCGCCCAGGTGATGGCCTCGGCCTTGAAGTAGTCGCCGAAGCTGAAGTTGCCGAGCATCTCGAAGAAGCTGAGGTGGCGCAGCGACCGACCGATGGCGTCGAGGTCGTTGTGCTTGCCCCCGGCTCGCACGCACTTCTGCACCGACACCGCCCGCTTCGGATCGAACGGGACCGATTCCTCTCCGAGGAAGTACGGCACGAACTGCATCATCCCCGAGTTCGTGAACATCGGGGCGCTGGGGTGGGTCGGGATGAGGCTCGCCGAGGGCACGACGGTGTGCTGACGGGCCGAGAAGAACTCGGTGTAGGCGCGGCGAAGCTCGGTAGCTCTCATGATCGACCAGCCTACCGACGGGGGCCCTCGACCTCGGCCCGGATCCGCTCCTCGGTCTCGGCCATGGCGGCACGGCCCTCGGCGACCGCCTCACGGAGGTCGGTGCCGAGCTGGCGGATCGCACCGCCCAGCGTGTCGGTCACACCCGCCGGGGTGTACTTCGCCGCGGCCTCCCGGACCGCGCGCATCAGCCAGAAGGAGACGCCGAAACCGAACGCCGCGCCGACGACGAGCCAGAACAGTCGACGGAACACGGCTCAGCGACCCCGACGGAGTCGACGCATCGCTCGGCCCGCGCCGGCGGCGACCGCGACGACCTTGATGAGCGGGTTCGACACCGCCAGGTAGGTGAGGCGCGAGGCGGAGTCGACGGTGGTGGAGATGGACTCGGCCCGGTCGAGTAGCTCGTCGACCCGCTCGAGCCCCTCGTTCGCGTGGGTGGCCGCTCGACGCAGCTCGGCCATCGCCGGCACGGCGTCGACCCGCAGCGCTTCGATGGACTCGCGCAGCGCCCGCATGGTGGAGACGAGCGCCGACACGGCGAACATCAGCACCACGACGGCGACGACCGCCGCGATCGAGACGATGACCGCCGCGAGATCGGCGGCGCTCACGAGTCGGTACCCGGCTCGGCGGGCTCGGTGGCTGGCTGGTCGGCTGGGGCTCGCACGGCCATCCGGGTGGCGATCTCCTGTTCGTCTCCGTGTGCCGAGGGCTCGTAGTACACCCGACCCTCGAGACCCGCGGGCCGGTACACCTGGGGCACCCAGCCGCGTGGATCGTCGTGAGGATAGTCGTAGCCGAGCCCGTGGCCGAGCGACCTCGCGCCCTGGTAGTGGGCGTCGCGGAGATGCGCGGGCACCGCGTCGTCGCCCCCCGCCCGGGCGTCGGCGGTGGCCCGTCCGAGCGCCACCGTGACCCGGTTGGACTTGGGGGCGGTGGCGAGGTGGACGACGGCGTGGGCCAGGTTCAGCTGCGCCTCGGGCAGCCCGACGAACTCGACGGCGCGTGCCGCGGCATCGGCGACGACGAGGCTCGACGAGTCGGCCATGCCGATGTCCTCGGAGGCGAGGATGACGAGCCGGCGCGCGATGAAGCGCGCGTCCTCCCCGGCCTCGAGCATCCGGGCGAGCCAGTAGAGCCCGGCGTCGGGATCGGATCCCCGGATGCTCTTGATGAACGCCGAGATGACGTCGTAGTGGGCGTCGCGGCCGTAGCGGAGCGCCTTGGCGGCCACTGCGGCCTCGGCGTGGGCGAGCTCGATACGGGGCCGGCCGTCGCCCGCGGCGAGGGCGACGGCCACCTCGAGGGCGGTGAGCGCCTGTCGGCCGTCGCCCGCGACCTGGTCGGCGAGGTGGTCGAGGGCTTCGTCGTCGGCGTCCGCGCCCTCGACCTCGAGGCCCCGCCGGAGCAGCTCGAGGGTGGCGTCCTTGTCGAGCGGTTCGAGCCGGAAGAGGGTGGAGCGCGAGAGCAGCGGCGGGTTCACCTCGAAGTAGGGGTTCTCGGTGGTCGCGGCGACGAGGATCAACAGCCCCGACTCGACCGACGGGAGGAGCGCGTCCTGTTGGGCCTTGTTGAACCGGTGGACCTCGTCGAGGAAGAGGATGGTGCGTCGGCCCTGCTGGCCGAGGCGTTCCTCGGCGGTGGCGATGACCTCGCGCACGTCCTTCACCGACGCGGACACCGCCGAGAGTTGGGCGAACGCGTTGCTCGTGGTCTCCGCGATGAGCTTCGCGAGCGTGGTCTTACCCGTGCCCGGGGGTCCCCAGAAGATGACCGACGTGATGCGGTCGCGCTCGATGAGGGTACGCAGGGGGGCTCCGGGTGCGAGGAGGTGCCGCTGGCCGACGACGTCGTCGAGGGTGCGGGGGCGCATGCGTGCCGCGAGCGGTGCACGGGCTTCGAGGCGCTCGCGGGCCGCCGAGGAGAACAAGTCGTCGGACACCGGAGCCGAGGCTAGCTGGCGGCGGGCGTACCCCCGCCGGTGCGCTCCCGGGCGGAGCGCCAGCGGCCACGCGCCACGAAAGCCCCGGGTCAAGCGCGCTGACGTGCCAGCATGTTCCCCATGCCGCGCTGGGCTGCGTACCTGTTCTGGATCTGGTTCTTCGTCTCGCTCGTCATCCTCGTGTGGCGCCGCGTCAACGCCCGACGAGCACCGGCCTCGGCCAACGATTCGATCGAGGCGTCGTCGCCCGGCCCGAGATCGGCGTCGTCCACCGCGCCCCTCGCCACCTCCACGGCACCGGCCGAGAAGGTCTGGCCGGCGCCGCCGCCGCCCGACCCCGACGACGACACGTACCGCATGGATCCCGCCGAGCGCGGGCACCAGCCCGCGGCCGCCGCGCCCACCGCGGCAGGCGATCCCGCGCCCCGGGCCTCGGACGAGTCGGGTCCGGCGCTCGTCGGCAGCGCGCCCCGCGCCACGCTGCCCGAGCTGCTCGCGGGCATCACCCTGCCCCACGAGCTTGTGCCCCTCACCCAGGGCGACGTGGCCGTCGACCTCGCGACCCACGTCGTCGTCACCACCGACAAGGCCTCGGCCGAGCAGGTCACGGGGTCGATGTGCAGCGAGCTCGAGAAGCTCGGCTACGACATCGACCGCCAATCGATGCTCACGTTGCGGGCCACCGGCCCTCGGGGAGCGGTCCGCGTCGAGGTCCACCCCGACGGGGCCGCGGTGCTCGACGGCTCGGTGAAGCGGTTCCCCACGGCGCGGGAGGGCAACGTCGTCGTCGAGCTCTGGGCGGTCTGAGCCCGCCGCTCCCCCACCGACCGCTCGGCCGGTCGCCGGGGTCAGGCCTTGGGCGGGAGGACGCGCAGACCGAGCTCGTCGAGCTGGGCGGGATC
>CAZAVX010000008.1:60232-63285 GCA_964488835.1 uncultured Iamiaceae bacterium
GTCAGGCCTTGGGCGGGAGGACGCGCAGACCGAGCTCGTCGAGCTGGGCGGGATCGATCGGCGTCGGCGCGTTGGTGAGCGGGTCGCTGCCCGTCTGGGTCTTCGGGAAGGCGATGACCTCGCGGATGTTCTCCTCACCGGCCAGGACGGCGACGAGCCGGTCGATGCCGAACGCGAAGCCGGCGTGGGGCGGCGGGCCGAACCGGAACGCGTCGAGCAGGAAGCCGAACTTCGCGCGGGCCTCCTCCTCACCGATGCCGAGGATCGAGAAAATTCGCTGCTGGAGGTCCGAGCGGTGGATCCGGACGCTGCCCGACCCGAGCTCCCACCCGTTGAGCACCAGGTCGTAGGCCTGGGAGCGCACGTCGAGCAGCTCGTCGGGCGAGCCGCCGAGCAGGTGGAGGTCCTCCGCATGGGGCATCGTGAACGGGTGGTGCGCCGGGATCGGCCGGCCGATGTCGTCGAGCCCCTCGAACAGCGGGAAATCGACGACCCAGAGGAACTGGAGGCCGCCTTCGTTCACCGGCGGGCGCCCCAACTCGAGGCGCAGGAGGCCGAGCACGTGGCGAACGGTTCGGCGGTCGTCGGCGACGAGGAGCAGGAGATCGCCCGCCGAGGCTCCCAACGTGGACCGGATGCCGTCGAGCTCGCTCTCGGAGAGGAACTTGGCGACCGGCGACGTGAGCGTGCCGTCGTCCTCCACCTTCATCCACACGAGGCCCTTTGCCCCGTACCGCTTGGCGGTCTCGGTCAGCTCGTCGAGCTGCTTGCGGGTGCGGTCGGCGCCGCCCTCGACACGGATGCCCTTCACACACGGCGCCTTGAACGCGTTGAACTCGGTGGCGGCGAACAGGTCGGTGAGCTCGACGAGCTCCATGCCGAAACGGATGTCGGGCTTGTCGGAGCCGAAGCGCTCCATCGCCTCGTGCCAGGTCATCCGCGGGATGTCGGCGGGCCGTTCGCCGGTGACCGCCTCGACCGCGGACGACACGGCGTGGGAGATGAACGCGAGGACCTCGTCCTGGGTGACGAAACTGGCCTCGGCGTCGAGCTGCATGAACTCGAACTGTCGATCGGCACGGAGGTCTTCGTCGCGGAGGCAGCGGGCGATCTGGTAGTAGCGGTCGATCCCACCCACCATGCAGAGCTGCTTGAACAGCTGAGGGCTCTGGGGCAGGGCGTAGAACGAGCCCGGCTTGAGCCGCGAGGGAACCACGAAGTCGCGGGCGCCCTCGGGTGTCGACGCGATGAGCATCGGCGTCTCGATCTCGACGAAGTCCTGCTCTTCCATCGCGCGGCGGATCGCGCTGTTCACCGTGGCGCGCAGGCGCAGGTTGCGCTGCATCCGGTCGCGGCGCAGGTCGAGGTAGCGGTACCGGAGGCGCAGGGTCTCGTCGGTGTCGAGGCGCTCGCCGATCGGGAACGGCGGGGGCTCGGCGGTGGAGAGGATCTCCACCTCGCAGTCACCGATCTCGATCTCGCCGGTGGCGAGGTTCGGGTTGAGCGTGCCCTCGGGACGATGGCGGACGGTGCCGACGATCCGCACGACGTACTCCGAGCGGAGATCGGCCGCGCCGTCGACGACGCACTGGACGAGGCCGGTGCGATCGCGGAGATCGACGAAGGCGAGGTGCTCGCCGTGCTCGCGGCGACGGGCCACCCAGCCGCAGACCGCGACCTGGCGGCCGACGTCGGCGGCGGTGAGCTCGCCGCACATGTCGGTGCGCATGGAGGGAACGTCGGGGGTGTCGGTCACAGTCTCTTCCTCAGGTGGTCGACGAGCTCGCCGACGGGGACACGCTGCTGATCGGTGCCGTCGCGAAGCTCGCGCACGGTGACCTCGCCCGCCGCCGCCTCGTCGTCGCCGACGATGACGGCGACGACGGCTCCTGACCGGTCGGCAGACTTCATCTGGGACTTCATCGAGCGGCCGTCGAAGGCGCGATCGGCGCGGAGGCCGGCCCGGCGGAGCTCGTCGGTGAGCCGCCGGGCGTGGGTGCCGTCGACGACGTCGACGACGAAGACGTCGACACGGTGCTCGGGCGCGGGGAACACCCCTTCGGCGTCGCAGGCGAGGAGGATGCGCTCGATCCCCGAGCCGAACCCCACGCCGGGTGTTGCCGGCCCGCCGAGGGCCTCCGCGAGGCCGTCGTAGCGACCGCCGCCGCCGATGGCGTTCTGCGCGCTCTCGAGCGCGAGGGCCTGGAACTCGAAGGTGGTGTGGGTGTAGTAGTCGAGTCCGCGGACGAGTCGGGGCTCGATCCGGTGGTCGATGCCGAGGTCGCGGAGCCCCTCCTGGACGCGCTCGAAGTGCGCCCGGGCCTCGGCCGAGAGCGAGTCGATCGTGCGGGGCGCCCCGGCGGTGACGGCGCGGGTCTGCTCGCGCTTGGAGTCGAGCACGCGCATCGGGTTGACCTCGACGGTGGCGCGGTCGGCGGGGTCGAGGTCGTCGATGCGGTCGGTGAGCCACGCCCCGAGGGCGCGGGCGTAGGCGGCGCGGTCGGCCGGCGTCCCCATCGAATTGACGAGCAGATCGACCCGGGTCAGGCCGAGGGAGCGGTAGAGCTCGGCCTGCAGGGCGATGACCTCGACGTCGAGATCGGGGTCGGCGCTGCCGAGCGCTTCGACACCGAGCTGGTGGTGCTGGCGGTACCGCCCGGCCTGCGGGCGCTCGTAGCGGAAGTTCGGCGCGGCGTACCACGCCTTCCACGGGTGGTCGGTGGGCCGGTGCTGGACATAGGCGCGCACCACCGATGCCGTTCCTTCCGGCCGCAGCGCCACGTGGCGTCCGCCCTTGTCGACGAAGTCGTACATCTCCTTCGTCACGATGTCGGTGGCGTCGCCCACCCGGCGGAACACGTCGAGGTCCTCGAACATCGGGCTGACGACGAGCCCGTAGCCGGCGCGGTCGGCGAGGGTCGCGAAGCGTGCGATCAGCGCGGCCCACCGGCCGGATTCGGCCGGGAGGACGTCACGAGTTCCCTTCGGAGCGCTGAAGCTGGGGCTGGCCACCCCGGCGAGGTTACCGGCCCCGCTCGTCCCCTCCGAACCGG
>CAZAVX010000009.1:0-49973 GCA_964488835.1 uncultured Iamiaceae bacterium
CAGCAGCTCGGCGAGGTTGCCGCCCACCTCGCGCTGGATGCGGATGGCCATGACCGCCCAGGCGAAGTCCCCGCTGTCCATGCGGGTAGCGGAGGCCTCCATCGACTCCTCGAGCGGCCGACCGAGCCGCGACTCGGTGACCACGCGACGCAGCTCCTTACCCATCGGCTCGGCGACCTCGCGCGAGACGGCCTCCACGCCCTGCATGAGGGAGTAGCCCGCGCGGAGGGTGCCGGCGAGGAGCTGGAGCGTGTCGGGCAAGAGGGCCTGGAAGGCCTTCCTACGGCGCCCGGCGAGGAAGTTGACGATCGCCGGGGGGACGAGGGCGATGAGTACCGCGGCGACCACGGTGCCCATGACGTTGCCCCCCGTGAGGGCGAACGCAAGAACGAGCAGGACTACGACGCCGGCAACGTAGAAGAAGAGCGCCTCGGCGGCGCGCAGTGGCAGGTCGGCCCGCTCGAGGGTGGCCTCGACCTTTGCGAGGATGCCCTGGCGCTCGGCGAACTCCTCGGTGAGCCCGACCGCCTTCTGGATGAGCGCGGTACGGGCCAGACCTGAACCGTCGTCGTCATCGTCTGCGGTGGTGCCGCCTGGGCCTTCGGTGTACACCTCGAGGGCGGAATCGAGACCCGACCGATCGGGGGCGATCAGCAGACCGATGGCCAGCGCTGCGAGGGCCGCGGCGGCAACACCGAGGGCGATGCCGAGCTCGCGACCGTTCTCCCGGAAGAAGGCCATGCCGCCGGGCTCGACCGGGTCGACCGGGCGCAGCGCCGCGGCGCCGGCGACCACGCCACCCATCACGTAGGAGACGTCGACGGCGGTGCCGCCCACCTCGAGTCGCAGGTCGGTGGGTCCGCTCGACTCGGCCGTGAAGCGAACCCGGTACTGCTGGCCGACACGTGCGGCGATGTCGTCGAGCTCGCTCGCGAGCGCGCTCGGGGTCGACACCGCGGCAAAGCTGCCGCCAGTTCCATGCACGATCGACCGGATGAACTCGCCGTTGGCCCCGCGGTCGGGCAGGGCGACCGCCCACACCGCGGCACCGGAGGAGAGCGCCGCGCCGCGGCCCCGGACCCCACTCATGGCGTTCGGGTTGTTGGCGCCAGCGGCGACCATCACGATGTTGCCGTGCACCGCGTCGGCGGTGCTGATCATGCGAGCGGCGGCGTGCAGACCAGCCCACGGCGCGCTGGCGCCAGGCTGGGTGGCGAGGCTCTCGATCGCATCGAGCAGCCGCTGGGTGTCGGAGGTGGGCCGCTGGACCACCCGCGCCCTGCCCCCGCCGAAGGCGACGATGCCGACGCGCTGCCCCGACGGGAGCGACTCGACGAGTTGCTCGAGGGAGCGCTTCACCCGGGTGAGCAGTTCGCCCTGCACGAGGGCGTCGCCGGTGTCGACCGCGAGCACGAGCAGGGAGTCGTCCGCTGCGAGCGCCTCGACGCTCGACGGCGAGCGCTGCTCCCCGTTCTCGACGATGACCGCCGACTGGAGCGCCGACTCCTGGCCGTCCCAGGTGACGAGCAGTTCGACCTCGTCGGTGGTGGCGTCGACCCGCTGGATCTGGAGCAAGCGGACCCCGGTACCACTGGTGTCGGCATCGCCCTCCTGGGCGAGTACCGCGGGTGCGAGGCCGATGACCGACATGACCGCCGCGGCGAGCACGGCGAGAATTCGCTTCGTCAACGTTCGACGGCCTTTCGTCCCATGGGCTCGGGCTGGAACACCTCGGGCCCCATGCGGATGCCGAGGTCGGCGAGCTTCTCGGCGAACTTGGGCCGCACGCCCGTCGCCTTGAGGTGACCCCGGAAGCGGCCGTGCTCGTCGACGCCCATGTGGTAGTCGAAGAGGAAGATGTCCTGGAGGGTGATGACGTCGCCCTCCATGCCCTGCACCTCGGTGATGTGGGTGATGCGGCGGGTGCCGTCACGCAGGCGGGAGATGTGCACGATGAGGTCGAGGGCCGACGCCATCTGCTCCCGGATGGCCCGCACCGGCAGGTCGAAGCCCGCCATGAGGGTCATGGTCTCGATGCGGGAGAGCGTGTCGCGGGGGCTGTTCGAGTGGACGGTGGTGATCGATCCGTCGTGGCCCGTGTTCATCGCCTGGAGCATGTCGAGCGCCTCTCCAGCACGACACTCGCCCACCACGATGCGGTCGGGTCGCATCCGGAGGCAGTTCTTCACGAGGTCGCGGATGGTGACCTGACCGCGACCCTCGATGTTCGGCGGACGGGCCTCGAGGGCGAGCACGTGGTCCTGGTGGAGCTGGAGCTCCTTCGCGTCCTCGACGGTGATGATGCGCTCGTCGGAGGGGATGAACGAGGAGAGCACGTTGAGGGTCGTGGTCTTACCGGTGCCGGTACCGCCCGAGACGATGATGTTCAGCCGCCCGACCACACAGGCCTGCAGGAAGCGGGCCGACTGGGCGTTGAGGGTGCCGAAGCGGATGAGGTCGTCGATCTGGAGCGGGTCGGTGGAGAACTTCCGGATCGTGAGGAATGGCCCACCGATGGCGAGCGGGTGGATGACAGCGTTCACGCGTGAGCCGTCGGGTAGACGGGCGTCGACCATGGGGTTCGACTCGTCGATGCGACGACCGACCTGGCCGACGATCTTGTCGATGATGCGCCGCAGGTGCGTCTCGTCGACGAACGACGCGTGGTCCTTCTCGATGCGGCCGGCCCGCTCGACATAGACGCTGTCGGGGCCGTTCACCATGATCTCGGTGACGGCCTCCTCCTTGAGGAGCCGGTCGATCGGGCCGTAGCCGAGGATGTCGTCGGAGACGTCCTGGATCAGCTGGGCCTTGTCGGCGGCGGTGAGCGGCGTGCGCTCCTGGGCGAGCGCGGCGTGGAGCTGGTCGTGCACCCGCCGCCGCAGGTCGTCCTCGCTCAGCCGCTTGTCGTAGAGGATCGGGCCGAGCTCGTCGATGAGGTGGTGGTGGATCCGCTGGCGGAGCTCGTCGAGCACCGGGTCGCGACGGGAGGCGAGACCGGTGGCGGCACTACCCCCCTGCTGTTCGTGGAGTCGCTTGTACAACGACATCGTGGCCTGCCCTCATGGAGATCGTGGACGGGTGGACGGGGCGCACGCTGCGCCCGAGATCATCGGCGGCGGCGGTCCTCGGTGGTGACGAAGTGCTTCGCGAGCTCCTCGATGGCCCGGGTGACGCCGGCCTTCGGCGCGCTGAGGATCACCGGAGTGCCCTTGTTGACGGCTTGTGGGACGACGACATCGCTCGGGATGAGCGCGGTGGCTTTCACCCCCAGGGTCTTCTCGACCTCGCTGACCTCGAGCTTGACCTTCGAGTTCGCCCGGTTCAGCACGAGGTGGAGCTTCTCCATCGGCGTGTTGAGCAGCTTGAGGGTCTGGAGCCCGATCTTCACGTTCTTGATGTTCGGGATGTCCATGCCCGCCACAAGGAGCACGTCGTCGCTCGTCTCGATGAGCCCGAGCACGACGTCGTTGAAGTAGGCGGGCGTGTCGACGATGACGTGGGCGCAGAACGACCGCAGGAGGTCGACGATGCGGATCATCTCCTCGGCGCCGATCTGGTCGGCGAAGGCCGGCTCGAGCGGTGCGGGCAGCACGAGCAGCCCCGACGGCTCGTGGGTGACGAGGAGGCTCTGGAGCAGCGAGGCGTCGAGCTTCTGGATCGAGCTGACGGCGTCGACGATGGTGTGCTGCGGGGCGAGCTTGAGCATCACTGCGATGTCGCCGAACTGGAGGTCGGCGTCGACGAGCACCACCGGACGGTCGCTGCGGCGGGCGAGCGCCACGGCGAGGTTGGCGGCGATGACCGACTTGCCCGCACCGCCCTTGGTGGAGAACACGGTGGTGACCCGGCCGAGCTCGCCCGACTCGAGGTCGACGCCCGGCATGCCGGCGCCCGGAGCCGTGCCGCCGAGGGGCGCCACGGTCTCGGCCACCCGCTGCACGGTGGCGGTCAGCTGGGCGGTGTCGACCGGCGACGCGAGGACGTCGCGAACCCCGGCGCGCAGGGCCTGCTGGAGCAGCTCGGTGGTGAGCTGCTCGGCGAGGAGGATGGCGCCCACCTCGCGGTGCACCCGCACGAGCTCCTCGACCGCGGTGAGCTCGGGCCCGTAGGCACACGAGGGCCCGAGCACCGCGACGACGGGGCTCCCGAGAAGGCGGCTACTGAGTTCGGCGACGCTGCCGAAGGTGGTGGCGCCCTCGCCGAGTTGCATGGCCAATCGGTTGCGAACCGACTGGTCGAAATCGACCACAGCGATGGCCACACCGGCGGGGATCATGTCCACACTCCCTACAGACTGAGTTTCGAATCCGCCGTACGAGCCAGCGAACGACATGCTACTGCCTGCCCTCCGGACCGTACGGGGTCAGACGGGCCGGGTCCTCGCCCGGCGGGACGTCGTAGGGATCGAACATCGGGATGAGCCGGGGCTCGTACTCGGGCGACACCAGCGACAGGTAGAAGTTGCCCGTACCCACGGCGAGGATCTGCTGGACGGCCTCGGGCGGCACGGCGAAGGTGATGAGACCCGACTGGCCGGCGACCTCGGCGCTGTCGACGGTCTCGCCCGGCTGGGGAACCGGGCTGCGGCCCACCGCCAGGATCTCGATGGCCTGGTAGAAGTACCGGGCGTGGTTGGTGTACGGGATCTCGATGATCTCGAGGCCCTGTGACGACGGGGTGCCCGGGCCGACCGCCACCTCGCGACGCTGGTCCTCGGGCCACTCGTGGATGCCCGGCGTGACGAGCATGTTGACCTTGTCGCCCGGCACGAGGAGCCCGGCGACGCCACTGACCTGGTCGACGGTGATCGTGACCGTCGCCTCGTCGGGATCGAGCCGCTCGGAGAAGCTGATGAGGGCGACCGACGGGTCGACGAACATGCCGTCGACGAGCACCTGGTTGGCCGACAGGTCGTTGAGCGCCACCAGGCCGACGAGGTTGTCGAGGTCGCGCACCGAGTTGGCGGGCAGGAACTCCCGCGGGATGAGCGCCGGGACGATGTAGCCCTCGGACTCGACGCGCTCGCCCGGGAAGCCCTTCGGGATATCGCGCTCGACCTTGTAGACCTCGACGCGCTCGGCCTGCTGGTTCGCGCGGTCCTCGATGCCTTGCACGTACGTGTAGAGCGCATAGGCGGCAATGGCACCGATGGCGATCGCTGCGATGAGGATCAGCGTTCTGCGAGAGCTCAATGGGACCTCACTCGTCGTGGTTCGTTGGTTGGTCCGGTGTCGAACCCACCCGTGGCAGACACCGCCGTTGCCTCTCCGTCGGCCGATTGCCCGCGATTCCTGAGCGTTTTGCCACAGAGAGTTCGAGCGGACGCTAGTGGATCATCGTCCAGCAAGGTTGCATCCACCTCCGCCGAGGCCACTCGGCCGGACGCGACGGTGGGCACGGTGCGGTGCACCGTGCCCACCGTCGACGAGCCGATGTCGACCCTGTGGGGGGTCAGCTCTCGGCGGACTCGTCGAGCGCGCTGTCGTCAGCGGCCTCGACGTCGACCGCCTCGGTGGCGGCCTCAGCCTCGGTGTCGGCCGCGGCGCCGGGCACCTCGTCCTCACCGTGCTCGGCGTAGTACTCGGCCCAGGCGGCCTCGGCATCGGAGGGCGTGTCGGAGGTGGGACCGATGTAGTTGCCCTCCTCGTCGAACGCGTGCTCGCCGAAGTGCTCCTGGTACTCGGCGGCGACGACACCGCCCTCTGCGGCCTGCTTGATCGAGAGGCTGATGCGCCGGCGCTGGAGGTCGAGGTCGATGATCTTCACCCACAGCTCCTCGCCGGGGGTGACGACCTGCTCGGGGAGGTCGACGTGGTGCGCGGACATCTCCGAGATGTGCACGAGACCCTCGATGCCGTCGCCCACCTGGACGAACGCACCGAAGGGCACGAGCTTGGTGACCCGGCCGTAGACGAGCTCGCCGACCCGGTGGTTGGAGGCGAACTCCTGCCAGGGGTCCTGCTGGGTGGCCTTCAGCGAGAGGCTGATGCGCTCGCGGTCGAGGTCGACCTCGAGCACCTGGACCGTGATCTCGTCGCCGACGGCCACGACCGAACCCGGGTGGTCGACGTGCTTCCAGGACAACTCGGAGACGTGGACGAGTCCGTCCATGCCGCCGAGGTCGACGAACGCACCGAAGTTCACGACCGAGGAGACCACGCCCTGGCGGATCTCGCCCGGCTTGAGGTTGGCGAGGAAGTCCTCGCGCTGCTCCTTCTGGGTCTCCTCGAGCCACGCCCGGCGGGACAGCACGACGTTGTTGCGGTTCTTGTCGAGCTCGATGATCTTCGCCTCGAGCGTGCGGCCGACGTAGGGCTGGAGGTCGCGGACGCGGCGCAGCTCGACGAGCGAGGCAGGCAGGAAGCCGCGCAGGCCGATGTCGAGGATGAGGCCGCCCTTGACGACCTCGATGACCGGTCCGCTGACGACGCCGTCGCGCTCCTTGAGCGCCTCGATGTCGCCCCAGGCGCGCTCGTACTGGGCGCGCTTCTTCGAGAGGACGAGACGACCCTCCTTGTCCTCCTTCTGGAGGACGAGGGCCTCGATGCGCTCGCCGAGGCTGACGATCTCGGCGGGGTCGACGTCGTTGCGAATGGAGAGCTCGCGGCTCGGGATGACACCCTCGGACTTGTAACCGATGTCGAGGAGGACCTCGTCACGGTCGACCTTGACCACGACACCCTCGACGATCTGACCGTCCTCGACGTCGACCATGCTGGCCGAATAGGCCTCGTCCATCGACATGTCACCCAGGTCGTTGACCGTGACCTGGCGGGGGGTGTAGGTGCCGTCCTCGGCGAAGGTTCCCATCTCGGTGGTGACGGGAGCGCTCGGCTCGGAGGGCGTGGTGGGGGGAGTCGAGAGCACCTCGTCGGAGGCGGAGGTCTCCGCGACGTCGGTGCTGGCCTGATCGGACACGTGATCGCCTTCTACTGTCTGGGGTGAGCGGTCGTTCGCGAGAGCGACCGGCGGTCGAGCGCCCGCCGGATTGGCGAGCTGCGAAACCCGAACGCGCAGGCTGAGTAGCGTATCACCGGTGCCTGTGGGCGATCACCAGGAACTCGGGATGGTCGAGATCGGGCGGGCGCCTCGCATAGTCGCCCGGGGTCACCGACCACACCGCGTCGACCGTGAGCCCGGCGGCGTCGGCGAGCAGACGCAGCTCCCGAGGCGTGAAGCACGATGTCCACAGGTCGACCTCGGCCGGCACCCCCGACTCCGAGCGGACCTCGGTGCGCTCGCGGTTCACCCCGGCGTCGGCGTCGAAGTCGTCGGTCGACTCGAGGAAGCGCACCTGGAAGTAGGCGGAGAAGGCCGAGAACGCGACGCGCCCGCCTGGCCGCAACGACCGGGCGATGCCGGCGAGCACCGGGAGGTCGGGGTCGAGGGGCCGCTCCCCCGCCGGTCCGTGCCACGCCGCGGCCGGACCGCCGGAGAGGCCGAAGGCCCCCTGGCACAGCGAGATCACCGCGTCGAACTCGGCGTCGAACGGCAGCTCGCGGGCGTCTGCCCGCTGGTAGGTGACCCCGGGCGGTGCCGCCGCGCGCCCCACCTCCAGGAAGCGCTCGGAGATGTCGACACCGACGACCTCGATGCCTCGCTCCCCCAGCGCGTTCGCGTGGCGGCCGGGCCCGCACCCGACGTCGAGCACCCGCTGGCCGGGCCGCAGGTCGAGCGCGTCGACGAGGAACGCGACCTCCTGGGCGGTGCCCTTGGTGAACGCGTACCGCAGGTAGGCCGAGCCGAGGTGGTCGGCGAGGCCCTCGAACCAGTGGCTCTGGGTCACCTCATCCACGCCGGGCCGGTGCACTCCCAGCGGGGCGGCACCAGGTTCCACTCCTTCGGCGCATCGGGGAACGCGCAGGCGTCGTCGGCGGTGGTGGCGGCGATGAGCAGCGACACGAGCGAGTAGATCAGCAGCGCGCCGAACAGGTAGGCGAACACGGTCCGTCCGGGAGTGTCACCACGCCAGGCCATGGCCGGCCAGGTTACCCGTCCCGTGGCTCAGGACTTGGCATCGGCCCAGCTGGCGCCGAAGGCGAGGTTCACCTCGAGGGGGACCCGCAGGTCGAAGGCACCGGCCATCGTCCGGGTGACCATGGCGGCCACCTCGTCGCGGTCGGCGGGCGGGACCTCGAGCAGCACCTCGTCGTGCACCTGGAGGATCAGACGGCTGGTGTCGCCCGCCGCCCGCAACTCCTGGTCGAGCCGCACGAGTGCCACCTTGAAGATGTCGGCGGCGAGGCCCTGGATGCCGGCGTTCATGGCCTGACGCTCGCCCGCCTGGCGGATGCGGTAGTTCGACGACGAGAGCTCGGGGATCTGGCGGCGCCGGCCGAAGAGGGTCTCGGTGTAGCCCCGCTCGCGGGCCTCGGCGACGGTGCGCTCCATGTACTCCTTCACCGCCGGGAACGCCTCGAAGTAGGCGTCGAGGATGACCGCGGCCTCCTCGGTGGGGATGTTGAGACGCTGTCCGAGCCCGTAGGCCTCCATGCCGTAGGCGAGGCCGTAGGACACCATCTTCGCCTTCGACCGCTGGTCGATGGTGACCTCGGAGGGATCGACCCCGAACACCCGCGACGCGGTGGCGTTGTGGATGTCC
Organism: uncultured Iamiaceae bacterium; assembly: GCA_964488835.1. GTDB lineage: Bacteria > Actinomycetota > Acidimicrobiia > Acidimicrobiales > SKKL01 > SKKL01. The sequence continues at coordinate 8,606 of CAZAVX010000009.1, forward strand.
TGGCCCGACTCGAACGCCGCGATGAGACCCGGATCCTCGGCGAGGTGGGCGATGCAGCGCAGCTCGATCTGGTTGTAGTCGGCGACGAGCAGCTCGAAACCCGGCGCGGGGACGAACGCCCGCCGGAACTCGCGCCCGAGATCGGAACGGACCGGGATGTTGTGGAGGTTCGGGTCCTCCGAGGAGAGGCGCCCGGTGCGCGCGACCGTCTGGTTGAACGTGGCGTGGATGCGCCCGTCGGGGCCGACCTCGGCGAGCAGCCCCTCGCCGTAGGTGGACCGCAGCTTCTCGACCTCGCGATAGCGGAGGAGGTGCTCGATGATCGGGTGCTGGCCGACGAGCTTCTCGAGGCTCGCGGCATCGGTGGAGTAGCCGGTCTTCGTCTTCTTCTGCGGGGTGAGTCCCAGCTCGTCGAAGAGGATCTCGCGCAGCTGCTTGGTGGAGTTGACGTTGAACTCGCGCCCCGCGTCGGCGTGGATCTGGCGCGTGAGCTGCTCGCACTCGGCCCCGAGCTGGTCGTTGAGCTGGCGGAGTACCTCGACGTCGACGCCGACACCGACCGACTCCATCGCGGCGAGCACCCGGACCAACGGGACCTCGACGGTGTGGTTGAGGGTGCGGAGGCCCTGGGCGTCGAGCGCTGCGTTGACCGGCTCGACGAGGTAGGCCACCGCGAGGGCCCGCCGGGCGGCCTCGACCGAGGGATCGACCCCATCGGCGCCGTCGAGCGCCAGTTGGCCCTCGGGCACCTCGGAGCCGGACGGCAGGGTCATGCGGCAATGGCGTGCCAGCAGATCGTCGAGCAGGTAGCGCCCCTCGGCCGGGTCGAGCAGGTACGCGGCGATCATGGTGTCGAGCCCGAGCGACTCGACCTGCACGCCGAGGTCGAGCAGCGAGCGCACGAGGGGCTTGGTGTGGTGACCGGCGAGCGGGCGGCCGTCGACACCGACGAGCGCCGCGAACGCGTCGAGCACCGCCGGGTCGGTGAGGACGGCTTCGGGGATCCACGCCACCTCGGCGAGCGCCGAGTCGGTGACGAGCGCGACGCCGAGGAGCGGGGTCTTGCCCTCGGCCCCGACCCACGCGGCCGCCGACGCGAGCGGGAACGCCGCGTCGGGGGCCGTGCGCAGCTCGTCGAGCACGCGGACCGCATCGGCGGCAGTGTCGAGCACGGTGACCTCGGCCTCGACGACCTCACCCGACGGTGAGGCGACCGAGACCTCGCCACCCATCGCCTCCGCGAGCCGCTCGCTGAGGCTGTGGAACTCGAGGAAGTCGAACAGCGACCGGACCGCCTCGGGGTCGATGCGGTCGGCGCTCAGGGGCGCGGGGGTGACATCGACCGGCACGTCGCGTCGCAGCACCATCACCTCGGCGTTGCGACGGGCGCGCGCCTCGTGCTCGATGAGGTTGGCGCGCAGTTTGGGGGTCTGCTCGTCGGCGTGGGCGAAGATGCCGTCGAGGTCGCCGTAGGTGGTGACGAGCTTCGCGGCGGTCTTCTCCCCCACCCCCGGGATGCCCTCGAGGTTGTCGGACGGATCGCCCCGCAGCGCGGCGTAGGTGACGTACTGCGCGGGCGTGACGCCGGTGCGCTCGACGATGCCGGCCTCGTCGTAGAGGGCGTAGTCGGAGACGCCCCGCCGGTTGTAGAGCACCTTGACGTGCGGATCCTCGACGAGCTGGAAGGTGTCGCGGTCGCCCGTGACGATGAGGACGTCGTCGCCCCGGTCGCGCGCCGCGGTGGCGAGACTGGCGATGAGGTCGTCGGCCTCGACGCCCGCCTGCTCGACGACGGGGAGGGCGAGCACCTCGAGCACCTGGCGCACGAGCCCCATCTGCTGGCGGAGGATGTCGGGCGCGGCCTCGCGGGTGGCCTTGTACTCGGGCACCGCCTCGTGGCGGAACGTGGGCTCGGGCCGGTCGAAGCACACGACGATGCCGTCGGGGCGGTGGTCGCGGACGAGGTTGATGAGCATCGACGTGAACCCGTACACCGCGTTGGTGACCTGCCCCGACGCGGTGACGAGGTCGGTGGGGAGGGCGAAGAAGGCGCGGTAGGTGAGCGAGTTGCCGTCGAGCAGCATGAGGCTGGGCACGTGGCCCAGCCTACGCAGCGGGTGTGACGCCGGGGGCCACGCTCAGGAGGCCGCGGCGGGCGGGGTGATGGTGCCCTCCACGACCTGCTGGGCGATGTCCTTCATCGTGCGCCGCTCGCGCATGGCCGTGCGCTGGATGAACGCGAAGGCGTCGCCCTCGGCCATCGAGTGCTCGTCCATCAGCTTGCCCTTTGCCCGCTCGACGACCTTGCGGGTCTCGAGCTGCTCCTCGAGGTTCGACGCCGTGTCGTGGAGTTCCTTCATCTCGGCGAAGCGCCCGAGCGCGAGTTCGACGGCGGGGATGAGCTGGCTGCGCTGGAACGGCTTGACGAGGTACGCGAGCGCCCCGGCATCGCGGGCCTGCTCGATGTAGTCGCGCTGGCTGAAGGCGGTGAGGATCAGCACCGCGGCCTTGCGGTCGCGGGCGATTTCGCGAGCCGCCTCGAGGCCGTCGAGCCCCGGCATCTTGATGTCGAGGATGACGAGGTCGGGCTCGAGCTCGGTGACCATCTGGACGGCTTCGTCGCCACGGCCGGTCTCCCCCACGACCTCGTACCCCTCCTCTTCGAGGGTCTCCTTCAGGTCGAGACGGATGATGGCCTCGTCTTCGGCGATGACGACACGGGTGGGCACGGTGGTCTCCAGGTGCGGGACGGGTCAGCGGGTGGCGGAGTCGGAGGCGAGCGACTGGAGCTGGTCGAGCAGCTCGTCCTGGAGCGATTCGAGGCGGGCGATCTCGCGGACGACCTCGGCGCGCCCTCGCTGCATGGCCGCGGCGTGGCGCGCGGCCTCGCGATGCTCGCGCTCGGCGAGCGGTGTCTCCGACACGAGGGACCGCAACCTGGCGTCGTCGGCCTCCTCGACGAAGTGCGCGAGCTGCTCGTCGTGCACCGAGAGATCGACCCTCAGTTGCTTGAGCCGACCGGCCACCTCGACCAGTCGACGCTCGATGAGCGCTCGTGACATGGCGACATGGTACCTGGTGCCCGGGGTGGGACTTGAACCCACACGCCCTTTCGGACAGGGGATTTTGAGTCCCCCGCGTCTGCCATTCCGCCACCCGGGCAAGTGATGGTCCCCGGGAGCGTAGCCTGCACCCATGGCCTCCCGACGACGCCCCTTCCTCCGCCGGTTGCTGCGTCGCGCGCTGGTCGGCGCCCTCCTCGTCGGGGTCCTCAGCGGCCTCCGGGAGCTGGCGGTCCGCCGCCACGACCCGCCGTCGGCCCCGCCGTACCCGTCGACGCGGGGCGTGTGAAACCTCTTGCCCCCCGACCGAGTCAGATCAAGCCACCAACCCCACGAGGTCACCCACCCCCGATGATCGCATTCACCTTCCCAGGGCAAGGCTCCCAGCGTCCCGGCATGGGCGAGGCCTGGGTCGACCACCCGTCCTGGGAGCTCGTCGAGGAGGCCACCGAGCACGCCGGGCTCGACATCGGCGCCCTCCTCCTCACCGCCGACGCCGACGAGCTCGTCATCACGCGCAACGCCCAGCTCGCCACGTTCGTCCTCAGTCTCGTCGTGCTCGACGCCATCGAGCGCACCGGCCTCGAGCCGGCGCGCGCCGCCGGCCACAGCCTCGGCGAGTACACGGCTCTCGTCGCCTCGGGCGCCCTCTCCTTCGAGGACGGCGTGCGGCTCGTCGCCGAGCGTGGCGACGCCATGCTCGCCGCCGCCGAGGACCGCGAGGGCACGATGGCCGCGGTGCTCGGCCTCGACGACGACAAGGTCGCCGAGGCGTGCGAGCGGGTCGACGGCGACGTGTGGGTCGCGAACTACAACGCCCCCGGCCAGGTCGTCATCGCCGGCGACCCCGGCGCGATCGAGGCCGCCGGCGAGGTCGCGAAGGAGCTCGGCGCCAAGCGGGTCATGCGCTTCCCGGTGGGCGGCGCGTTCCACACCCCGTTCATGGGCCCGGCGAGCGACCGGCTCGCGAAGGCGCTCGCCACCGTCGAGTGGCGCGATCCCGAGATCCCGGTGCACGCGAACGTCGACGCGCTCGTCCACGCCGACGGTGGCGAGTGGGCACAGCTGCTCGCCTCCCAGCTCGTCAGCCCGGTGCGGTGGCGCCAGATCCTCCACCACCTCGACGAAGCCGGCATCACCACCTACGTCGAGGTCGGGGCCGGTGGCGTGCTCACCGGGATGGCCAAGCGCACCGTGAAGGGGGCGCGCACGGTGTCGGTCGCCACCCCCGCAGAGCTCGACCAGCTCCTCGAGTCGTTGGCCGCCGAACCGGTCGCCGAGGTGCACGCCGGTCACCGCGACGGCGAGCGCCTCTTCGCCACCGAACGCCTCGTCGTCTCGCCGGCCGCTGGGGTGTTCAGCCCCGATCCGTCGGTCACCCCGGGCTCGACGGTCACCACCGGCCACCTCATCGGTCGCGTCGGCGACCAGGAGGTGCGCTCGGCGTTCGAAGGATCACTCATGGGGTGGCTCGCCGTCGAGGGCGAACGCGTGGCCACCAGCCAACCCATCGCCTGGTTGAGGACCACATGACCACCACCAGAGGAGCGGCGATCCGCAGCTGGGGCACCGCCCTGCCCGAGAAGATCGTCACCAACCACGACCTCGAGTCCACCCTCGACACCTCCGACGAGTGGATCGTCGAGCGCACCGGCATCCGCGAGCGACGCGTCGGGGGCACCACGAGTGGCCTCGCCATCGCCGCGGGCCGCGAGGCGCTCGAGCGTGCCGGCTGGGAGCCCGAATCGGTCGACCTGCTCGTGCTCGCCACGACCAGCCCCGACCAGCAGGTGCCCGCCACCGCCTCCACCGTTCAGCACGAGCTCGGGCTCCGGTGCGGCGCCTTCGACCTCAACGCCGCCTGCTCCGGGTTCGTCTACGGCCTCGTCGCCGCCCACGGCTTCGTCGAGGCCGGCATGAACAGGATCCTGCTGATCGGTGCCGAGACGCTCAGCCGCATCACCGACTGGGACGACCGGGGCACCGCCATCCTCTTCGCCGACGGAGCCGGCGCGGTCACCCTCGAGGCCGTCGACGGCCCCGGCGAACTGCTCGGCTGGGACCTCGGATCCGACGGCTCGGTGCGCCACATCCTCGACGCCGACATCGGCGGCTACCTCCGCATGGACGGCCGTGAGGTGTTCCGCCGCGCCGTACGGGTGATGGTCGCCTCGGGTCGGGCGGCGCTCGACCGGGCCGGCATCACCGCCGACGACATCGCCGTCGTCATCCCCCACCAGGCGAACATCCGCATCATCGACTCGGCCTGCGACAAGCTCGGCATCCCCACCGAGAAGGCCGTCACGGTGCTCGACCGCACGGGCAACACCTCCTCGGCCTCGATCCCGCTCGCGATCGCCGCCGCGGCCGACGAGGGCCGCATCGAGCCGGGCGACCTCGTCCTGCTCGTCGGCTTCGGCGCCGGCATGACCTGGGCCTCCGCGGTCATCAGGTGGCAGCCGTGACCGCCGCCGACGGACGCGTCGTCCTCGTCACCGGCGGCAACCGGGGCATCGGGCTCGCCACCGCCCGCGCCTTCGCCGACGCGGGCCACGAGGTGGCCGTCACCTACCGCTCCTCCCCACCCGACGACCCGCGCCTGCTCTGCGTCCCCTGCGACGTGAGCGACACCGCCCAGGTCGACGACGCGTTCGCCAAGGTCGAGGCCGAGCTCGGCCCGGTCGAGATCCTCGTCGCCAACGCGGGCATCACCCGCGACGGCCTCGTCCTGCGCATGTCCGACGACGACTTCACCGACGTGCTCGACACGAACCTCACCGGCGCGTTCCGCGCCGCCCGCCGGGCCGTGAAGTCGATGATGCGGGCCCGCTTCGGCCGCATCGTCTTCCTCTCCTCGGTCGTCGGCACCGCCGGCCAGGCCGGGCAGGCCAACTACGCGGCATCGAAGGCCGGCCTCGTGGGCCTCGCCCGCTCGCTCGCACGCGAGTTCGCCTCCCGGAACATCACCGTCAACGTCGTCGCCCCCGGCCCCATCACCACCGACATGACCGACGCGCTGAACGACGACCAGCGGTCCGCCATCGGCGACGCCGTGCCCCTCGGCCGCTTCGGCACCCCCGAGGAGGTCGCCGCCGCGATCTGCTTCCTCGCCTCCGACCAGGCCGGCTACATCACCGGCGCGGTGATCCCGGTCGACGGCGGATTGGGCATGGGAAGCTAGAGCGACGAAACTCCACCACCGTCACACCATCCGAGCACACCCGAGAAACGGAGCATCAGTGAGCGACGAGAACTTCCAGAAGTTCGTGCAGTGCGCGGTCGAGGTCCTGGCCGTCGAGGCCGAGCAGGTCACCCGCGACGCGCGGTTCGCCGACGATCTCGACGCCGACAGCCTCGATCTGGTCGAGCTGGTCATGCGGCTCGAGGAGGAGTTCGACGTGACCGTCGACGAGGAGGAGCTCGAGGGCATCGAGACCGTCGGCGCCGCGTTCGACCTCGTCACCTCGAAGCTCTGATGGCCCGTCGTCGCGTCGCCGTCACCGGAGTCGGCGTCGTCGCGCCGTGTGGCATCGGCAGCGACGACTACTGGGCCGGCCTGCTCGGGCCGGCCCCCGTCGGGCGCGAGCGCCCGGTCCCCGACTGGGACCCGTCTCCCTGGATCGAGAACCGCAAGGAGGCGCGGCGCACCGACCGCTTCGCGCAGTTCGCGGTGGCGGCCGCGTCGATGGCGCTCGAGGAAGCGGGCGACCTCCAGGTCGATCCCACCCGCGCCGGGGTCATCATCGGCACCGGCGTCGGTGGCATCGCCACCCTCGAGGAGCAGATCCAGATCAGCTACGGCAAGGGCCAGGACCGGGTCTCGCCGTTCCTCGTGCCGATGATGATGTCGAATGCCGGGGCGGCAACGGTGTCGATGCGCTTCGGCTGGCAGGGACCCTGTGAGACCACGGTCACCGCCTGTGCCGCGGGCACCCACAGCATCGGCAACGCCGTGCGGCTCATCCAGGACGGGCGCTGCGACGCCGTGCTGGCGGGCGGCTCGGAGGCCTCGCTCACCCCCACCGCCATCGCCGGCTTCTCGAACATGACCGCGCTGAGCTCGAGCGGCCACTCCCGGCCCTTCGACCGCCGGCGCGACGGCTTCGTGATCGCCGAGGCCGCCGCGGTCCTCGTCCTCGAGGAGTGGGAGGCCGCGACGGCCCGTGGCGCGACGATCCTCGCCGAGATGCTCGGGTCGGCGTCCACCGCCGACGCCCACCACATCACGGCCCCGTCCCCCGGCGGTGTGGGCGCGACGAACTGCATGGAGCTGGCGTTGGCCGATGCCGGGCTCACGCCCGCCGACATCGTCCACATCAACGCCCACGGCACCTCGACGCCGCTCAACGACGCCGCCGAGGCCGAGGCCATCCACAAGCTCTTCGGCTCGCCCGGGCCGCTCGTCACGAGCACCAAGGGCATCACCGGCCACGCGCTCGGCGCCGCCGGCGCCATCGAGGCCGCCGCGGTGGTGCTCGCCATGCGCCACCGGCAGATCCCGCCCACCGCGGGTCACGAGGAGCCCGACCCCGAGCTCCCGGCCATCAACCTCGTCACCGGCTCGGCCGTCGACTGGGAGCCGGGTCCGTCGCTGTCGAACTCGTTCGGCTTCGGCGGGCACAACGGCACGCTCGTCATCGCTCCGGCGAGCTGAGTCCGGGGAGATCGCCGGCGGACCGCCGACTCAGGTCGGCGGCACCGGCGCGCCCTCGTGGCGCAGCAGCCACCGCTTCGCGTCGAGCCCGCCGCCGTAGCCGCCGAGCTTGCCGCCGCTGCGCAGCACCCGGTGGCAGGGGACGACGATCGGCAGCGGATTCGTGGCCATCGCCGAGCCCACGGCCCGGAACGCCTTGGGGTTGCCGGCACGGGCCGCCAGCTCGCCGTAGGTGACGACGCTGCCGAACGGGACCGCTTCGAGCTCGGCGAGCACCCGCGCACGGAACCCCTTCGAGAGGCGCCGGTCGAGTGCCAGCTCGAAGCGGTGACGGCGGTCCTCGAAGTACTCGTCGAGCTGGCGCCGTGCGGCGTCGAGACGCGCGGGGTGCTCGAGGATCCGGGGGGACACCTGCCGGGCGATCGTCTCGAGGGTGGTGTCGGGCTCGGCGAAGGAGACCGTCAGCAGCCCCACCACGGTGCCGGCGACCACGAGCGGACCGATGGGCGAGTCGACCACGGTCCAGGCCACGTCGAGGAGGTCCTCGTCGGCGGCCGCCGCGGCCACCGCCGTGATGTCGACATCGTCGGTGAACCGGCGGGCCTCGGCCCGCAACAGGCGGCCCAGCTCGTCGAGCTCCTCGAGCTCCTCACTGGCCCGTGGACGGTCGTGTGCGTCACTCACGGAGCCACCTCCTCTCGCAGGGCTCGGAGGCCCTCGTAGACCCGCTGACGGGCCGCCGCGGCGCTACAGCCGCACAGCGCGCCGATGCGTTCGTAGTCGAGGTCGTCGACGAAGCGGAGCGTGACCGCGAGGCGCTGGCCCTCGGGGAGGGAGCGCACCCGCGCCCAGAGCCCCTCGTCGGTGTCGACCGTCGTCGGGGCGTCGTGGGACGCGAGCTCGTCGTCGGGGCCCAACGGCGTCGTCACCGGCCGCCGGGCCCGCCGGCGGTAGCCGTCGATGGCCTTGTGGCGGGCGATCGTCCACAGCCAGGCCCGCACGTTCGCGTCGCCCGGCAGCTCGGGGTACGCCCGGAGCGCCGCCACGAGGATGTCCTGCACCACGTCGTCGGCGTCGGTGGGGCCGACGAGCGCGGCGACGTGGCGCCGCAGGGCCGGACCGAGGTCGTCGACCACTCGCTGGAACGGTGGGAGGCTCACGACCACATCGACGACGCGGACCGGCGTCGCGTCAGGTGTCGGCGTCGACGAGCACGAACAGCAGGTCGGCCTGACAGGCCACCTCGCCACCGACCGAGGCGGTTCCCGACCCCTTCCCCGCCCGCGACGACATGCGCCCGAGGGTGATCTCGAGGTCGAGGGTGTCGCCCGGACCGACCTGACGGCGGAACCGGGCCGAGTCGATGCCGCCGAACAGGGCGAGCTTGCCCGCGAAGCGCTCGTCGGAGCACACGACGTACGCGCCGAGCTGGGCGATCGACTCGACCATCAACACCCCGGGGAGGGTGGGGCGGCCCGGGAAGTGGCCGGCGAAGAAGGACTCGTCGCCGGTGAGGGTCCAGCGGCCTCGCGCCCCCTCTCCCGGCCGCAGGTCGACGACCTCGTCGAGGAGCAGGAACGGTGGGCGGTGCGGGATGACCTCGGGTGGTGCCGGGAGGGTGGTCACGAGGCGAGGGCCTTCAACAGGTTCTTCGGCGTGTCCTTCGGGCTGACCTTCGGCCACGCGGCCTCGATCTTCCCCTTCTCGTCGACGAGGAACGCCGAGCGGATGATGCCCATGTACTTCCGGCCGTACATCGACTTCTCGCCCCAGACGCCGTACTTCTCGGCCACGTCGTGGTCGGGGTCGGAGAGCAGCGTGAAACCGAGCGAGTACTTCTCGTCGAACTTCGCGAGCTTGTCGGGCTGGTCGGGGCTGATGCCGACGATGGCCGTGTCGCCGATGTCGCCCGCGATGTCGCGCAGGCCGCACGACTGGGTGGTGCAGCCGGGCGTGTCGGCCTTCGGATAGAAGTACACGAGCACCTTGCGGCCCGCGAAGTCGCTGAGCTTCACCTTCTGGCCGTGTTGGTCGAGCAGGGTGAACGCCGGGGCCTTCGCACCGGCCTCTGGTGGTGAGGAAGCAGCCATGGAGCCGACTCTACGTCAGCCGGGACGCGCATCGGGGCGGCCCGTGGGCCGCCCCGATGGCAGACTCCGGTCGGTACCGCCGACCGTACGGGACCTCGAGGGTCAGCCCTTGGCGGCCTCCTTCAGCTTGGAGCCGGCGGTGACCTTGGCCGCCTTGGTGGCGGGGATCTGGATGGTCTCACCGGTGGCGGGGTTGCGGCCGGTGCGGGCCTTGCGGTCGGTGCGCTCGAAGCTGATCCAGCCGGGGATGGTCACCTTGTCGCCCTTGCCGATGGCCTCGGCGACGACGTCGAACATCGCCTTGACGGTCTCGTCGACGTCGCTCTGGGTCTGACCGGTGCGGGCGGCTACGGCGGCGACCAACTCGGACTTGTTCATGTGGTTGTCCTCCTCGAGGGCCCGGGAAGTGGTTTGGGGACCGGGCCGTGTGGGCACCACGCGACTCGATCCGGGGCCGCGAGTCAAGTATTTCGGGGTTCGCGGGCCTCTCGGGCGGGTTCGGACCGCATCGCGAACCGCAGCGGAGAATCGTTGATCATCGCGGTGGCCGCCGCCTCGAAGTAGTCGAGCATCGCCCGTTCGATGTCGGCGGGCAGCGACTCGGCGCGCACCGCCTCGGCCATGTGGGCGAACCAGTGGTCGCGCTCGACCTGGCCGATCGTGAACGGCGCATGGCGCATGCGGAGGCGCGGGTGACCACGCTCGGCGCTGTAGTCGGGCGGGCCGCCCCAGTACTGGGCGAGGAACCACGAGAGCGTGCGGTGCGACTCCGCGAGGTCGTCGGGATACATGGGCCGCAGCACCGGGTCGGCCTCGACCCCGCGGTAGAACCGCTCGACGAGCCGGTCGAAGAAGGGCTGACCGCCGACCTGTTCGTAGACCGTCGGCGGGCTCGGTTGGGAGGTCTCCTCGGACATCGCCGCCCACCGTACCGGCGGGGCCGCTCAGCGGGTGACGCGCTCGCCGCCCACGCCGGTGTACCGGGACATCGGCCTCGTCATCCGCTCGGCCCACCAGCGGCGGTCGCGGGCATGGGCGTGGAAGTGGGTGGGCACCTGTCGCATGTTGCGGTCGATCTCGAAGGCGTCCTCGCCGAACCGCGCGGCGGCCACCGTGCGCAACGTGTCGAGCATCGCCTCGACCTCGTCGTCGGAGGGTTCGGCACCGTGGTGCTGCCAGACGACCATCGGCACCGCGCACACCTCGCAGTCGGCCACCCAGCAGCGCTCGTCCTCGTGGTACCAGTGGGTGAACCTGGCCGCCTCGCAGAGCTCACAGGCGGGGTCGGGCGGGAGCGGTCCCTCAGCCACGGTCGAGGCCGGCGCGCAGGGCGGCGACGAACTCGGCGGTCTCCTCGATGCTCGCCCCATCGAGCATGCGACGGACGATGGCCGAGCCGACGATCACACCGTCGGCCACCTCGGCGACCTCGGCGGCCTGGTCGGGCGTGGAGACGCCGATGCCGACGAGCACGGGCTTGTCGGTGAGCGCCTTGAGGCGCCGGGCGATCTCGAGTGCGCTCGCGGCGAGCTGGGCCCGCTCGCCGGTGATGCCGAGCAGGCCGACGCCGTAGACGAACCCCCTGGCTCGCTCGCAGATCCGGGCGAGACGCTCGTCGGAGCCGGTGGGCGCGGCGAGCAGCACGGTCTCGACACCGGCCCAGTCGGCCGACTCGACCCACGGGCCGAGCTCCTCGTAGGGGAGGTCGGGGACGATGGCGCCCGCCACGCCGGCCCGGACGAGATCCTGGGCGAAGCGCCGGTGCCCCATCCGGAACGCGGTGTTGTAGTAGCTCATCGTGACGAGCGGCACGCCGGGATCGATCGACCCGAGCGTGTCGAGCACCGTGGAGGGCGTCGCCCCGTCGGCGAGCGCCGCGGCGGAGGCCTCCTGGATGGTGGGACCGTCCATGACCGGGTCGGAGAACGGGATCCCGACCTCGATGGCGTCGGCCCCCGCTGCGCCGAAGGCCTCGACGGCCCGGGCCCAGTCGGCGCGGTAGCCCCCGGTGAGGTACGGGACGAGCAGCTTCGCACCGGCGTCGCGCCGGGCTCGGAGATGGGCTTCCAGGGGGCCGACCGCGGTGGCATCGGCCGGGGCGGTGCTCACGAGAGCACCTCCATCATCTGCGCGACGTCCTTGTCGCCCCGACCCGACAGGTTGAGCAGCACGGTGCGGCCGGCGAGCTCGGCGCGGGCCCGGCTGACCCAGGCGAGGGCATGTGAGGGCTCGAGCGCGGGGATGATGCCCTCGGTGCGGGAGAGCAGCTGGAAGGCGTCGACGACCTCGGCGTCGGTGACCTGCTCGTAGCGGGCCCGGCCGATGGCGGCGAGGTGGGCGTGTTCGGGCCCGACGCCGGGGTAGTCGAGGCCGGCAGAGATCGACTCGGCCTCGTTGACCTGCCCGAACTCGTCCTGGAGCAGGTAGGACTTCGAGCCGTGGACCACACCCGGGACGGCGCGCCCGATGGCCGCGCCGCCGGCAGGCTCGACGCCCACCAACTCGGCGTCGGTGTCGACGAAGCCCGAGAAGATGCCGATGGCGTTCGATCCCCCGCCGATGCAGGCCGTCACGACGTCGGGGTCGGTGCCGAGCAGCTCGTGGCACTGCTCGCGGGCCTCGGTGCCGATGACCCGGTGGAACTCACGGACCATCCAGGGATAGGGATGGGGGCCCATCGCCGAACCGAGGCAGTAGTGGGTGTCGCCCACCGTGGCGACCCAGTCGCGGAGCGCCTCGTTGACCGCGTCCTTCAGCGTCCGGCTCCCGGAGCTGGCGGGGCGGACCTCGGCGCCGAGCAGGCGCATGCGGAACACGTTGAGCTCCTGGCGGGCCATGTCGACCTCGCCCATGTACACCGTGCAGTCCATGCCGAACAGGGCTGCCGCGGTGGCCGTGGCCACGCCGTGCTGGCCGGCGCCGGTCTCCGCGACGAGTCGGGTCTTGCCCATCCGCCGGGCGAGCAAGGCCTGACCCAGCACGTTGTTGATCTTGTGGCTGCCGGTGTGGTTGAGGTCTTCGCGCTTCAGCAGCAGGCGCAGCCCCAGCTCGGCGGAGAGGTTGTGGCACTCGGTGAGCGGCGAGGGGCGACCGGCGTAGCTGCGCAGGAGCTCGTCGAGCTCGGCCCGGAACGCCGGATCGGCCCACGCGTCGCCGAAGGCGACCTCGAGCTCCTCGCACGCCGGGACGAGCGTCTCGGGGACGAAGCGCCCGCCGAACTCGCCGAAGCGCCCGTCGGCGCCTGGGGTGCCCATCAGGGACGGACCGGTCACTCGTCCTCCTGCCAGTCGTAGAGGTCGGCGGTGCTCGCCCGGATGTCGTCACCGTCGAGGTCGCCGTCGAGGACGGCGCCGGCCTCCTTGGCGTTGGCGACGAAGGCCCGCACCTTGCGGGGGTCCTTGCGGCCCGGCTCGGACTCGACGCCCGTGGAGACGTCGACACCCCACGGCCGCACCCGTTCGATGGCGGCTCCGACGTTGTCGGGGGTGAGACCCCCGGCGAGCAGGACACGACGCCCCGCGGGCGCCCCCTCGGCGAGCGACCAGTCGAAGACCTTCCCCGACCCCGGCGTCGGTGAGTCGACGAGGATGATGTCGGCGCCCCAGTCGTCGGCGTGGCGCAGCGACTCGGACCCCGCGGGGAAGGCCTGGATCAGCACGCCGACCCGCTCCTTCACGTAGCGGGCGTCGTCGGGCGACTCGTGGCCGTGCAGCTGCGCGCCTCGGAGACCGGCCGCCTGCACCACCTCGACCACCCGTTTGGGCGCCTCGTCGCGGAACACCCCGAGGGTGAGCACCTCGGGAGGCAGGCGGCGGACGATGTCGCGCACGTGCCCGGCCGCCACCTGCCGCGGTGAGGGGGCGAACACGAAGCTGATCGCGTCGGCGCCCATGGCCACGGCGAGCAGGGCGTCGTCCTCGTTGGTGATGCCGCAGATCTTCACGAACACGCCGGCGAACCTACCGTGTGCCGGGTCCGATGACGGCGACCGATTCCGGTGCGCACCAGGGACGACACGTCGACGATCACCCCTCGAGGGGCCGAGCCGGCACGGCCCGCAGCGCCGCGACGGCCGCGACGGGATCGTCGGCGGTCACGAGCGACTCACCGACGAGCACCGCGTCGTAGCCGGCCTCGGCGAGGGCGCGGGCGTCGTCGACGCCGCGCACGCCGGACTCGGCGACCCTGACGAGGCTCGGGGGGATGCGTGGCGCCATCCGCACGGCCCGCTCGGTGTCGACGGCGAAGGTGACGAGGTCGCGCTGGTTGACCCCCACGAGATCGGCGTCGATCGCGAGTGCACGCTCGAGCTCCGCCTCGTCGTGGATCTCGACGAGCGCCGCGAGGTGCAGCTCGCGCGCGAGCGCCGCGAAGTCGCGGAGCTCGTGGTCGTCGAGCGCGGCCGCGATGAGGAGGACGGCGTCGGCCCCCATGAGCCGGGCGTCGCACACGTCGTTCGCGCACACGGTGAAGTCCTTGCGCAGCACGGGGATGTCGACCGCCTCGCGGGCCTCGGACAGGTCGTCGCGGGAGCCACCGAAGTGCTCGGCGTCGGTGAGGACCGAGAGGCAGGTGGCGCCGCCCTCGGCGTACCGTGCGGCGAGCGCGGCCGGGTCGAGACCGGCGTTCAGGTCGCCCTTCGACGGCGAGCGGCGCTTGAGCTCGGCGATGACCCCGAGACCCTCGGCACGGACCAGGGCACCCCGGAAGTCGCGGGGTTCGGGCGCCGCCTTCGCCTGTTCGAGCAGCCACTCGGCCCGGCGGTCGTCGGCGTCGGCGCGGGCCCGGTGGACCGCGAGGATGGAGTCGAGATAGGTCGTCACGGCCCTAGCCGCGGCCGGCCGTCACGGCGATGGCGGACATGGCCGAACCCTAGCGCCGACGGGGATCGAGGTCGTTCCGCCGGCTCTCGAACACCACGCTCACCGAGGCGAGCACGAACAGCGCCATCCCCCCGAGGAGCCCGGCGGCACCGAGCGCGACGAGGCCCCGCCATCCGAGGGCCGCCCCGACCACGAGGGTGAGCACGCCGCCGGCGAGCACCATCCCCGGCACGACGGCGAGCAGGCGTCCGCCCCGCGGTGGCGGTCGATGCGAATCGTCGAGTCGGTCGTCGATCGCGTCGGGTCCGGTGTCGAAGGGCTGCCAGGTCGACGCGGCACCAGGGTCGACCACCGCCGCCCTGGGGCGCACGGAGAGCGAGGCGTCGTAGGCGCGACGCCGCTCGGGGTGGCCGAGCACGTGCCAGGCGTCGTTCAGCTCACGCATGCGGAGCTCGGCGGCGGTGCGTGCGGCCTCCGACGCTCCGGCGTGGCGGTCGGGGTGATGGGCACGAGCGAGGCGCAGGTAGGCCTGTCGCAGCTCCGTCGCCGTCGCCGACGGCGACACCCCGAGCACCTCGTAGTGGGTCACGAGGCCAGGCTACGACGCGACGGGAACGATCTCCTCGGCGGGGGCGGGCACCCGCCCCGGCGACGACGCCCACCACGCCCAGGCGAGCGTGCCGAACACGACGAGCGCCACCGGCTGGACCCCGAGCGAGTCGTGCACCAGGTGGGACACGCCGCCGACGAACCAGGCGAGTAGCACGAGGGCGCGGCGGGCCGGCGGGACGGTGGGGAGCAGGAGCCCGAGCGAGAGGAGCAGGAATCCGGCGTCGTAGTAGAGCGCGTGCGGGGCGATGAGCAGCAGCATGGGTGGCACGAGGGCGAGGGCGTAGGGGTCGAGGAAGGGTCGCTGACGCAGCCGCCACAGCACGGCGAGGACGAGGGCGGCGCTCGCCAGGACCCACAGCGCGAACGCGAGATCGGAACCCGCGCCGAGCACCACCTCGGCGAGCCCGAGGATCGACACCTCCTTGTCGAGGTTCGACCCGAGGTCGACCGTGCTGAGGCTGCGGACGAGCTCGTACCAGTCGGCGTGCCAGGTGGGCCCCGACAGCAGGACCGAGACGATCCACGCGGCCGCGATGCCGGCCAGGGCGACGGTGAAGGCCCGCCACCGGCGTGCGAGGAACACGAGCCCGAGGACCGGGACCCCGTACTGGGGCTTGAGGAGCAAGAGCGCGAGGCCGAGGCCGGCGACGACCTCCCGGTGGCGTGCGATCCCCCACCACGTGGCGGTGAGGCCGAGCAGGAACACCGCGGTGGCCTGCCCCACCATCGAGCCGACGAACATCGGGAGGAAGAGCAGCGCCGCCGCGAGCGCGGCGTTGCTCGCCCGGGGGTCGGCGAGGAACGGCATGAGGTCGCGCGCCATGCGCACGGTGAGCAGCAGCGAGCCGAACATCACCGCGGTGTGGACGAGGTAGACCACCTTGTAGTCGAGGGTGGAGAGCGGCGCGTAGGGGGCGGCGAACGCCGGTGGGTACACGTAGAGGATCAGGGACCCGTCGTTCTCCCAGAACCCCGCCTGGGCCTCGAACTGGCGATCGAGGTCGTAGAGCTGGCGCCCGTCGCCCGACCAGACGATGTCGCCCGCGGCGACGAACGTGGGGAGGTCGCCACCGATCGAGCTCTGGATGCTGACCTCGGGCTCGGTGGTGGTGAGCAGCACGATGGGGAACGCGAGGAGGATCGCGAAGACGATGGCGCGGGGATAGGTGCGCCATCGCCATGCGCTGCGGTCCACCGCCGGTGCGGTGGCCGTCCGGTCGCTCACGCCCTCGTCGATGGCGCCAACGGTAGTGGGAGGGCGCGCGCGGCGAGCGGACCGCCGGCCGACTCGATGCGCACGTCGACCGGCACCTCGACCCCACGCTTGAGGTACGCGAGGGCGGCGGGCGACCCGTCCGACGACACCGGGGCGACGCTGGTGAGCCGCCCGACCTCGGCGCCGTCGACGACGAGCGCCGCGCCCGTCTCGGGGGCCTGCTCCCCCTCGACCCGGACCCCCACGAGGCGCCGTGGCGTCTGGCTCCCACGCGAATCGATGCGGGCGACGAGCTCCTGGCCGGTGTAGCAGCCCTTGGTGAAGCTCACCGAGAGGGGCACGACGCCGGCCTCGGCGGGGATGGTCGTCTCGTCGAGCTCGTGTCCCATCCGGGGACGCCCCGCCTCGATGCGCAACACCTCGGCGGCCTCGGCCGAGCACTCGGGCGGCCCGTTCGCGACGCCGGGGCCGATGACGTCCCAGCCGACCTCACCGGGCCACTCGACGGGGACGACGAGCCCCTCACCCTCGGCTGGCTGGTGGCCGGGCGGATGCAGGGCGGCGCCGCGCAGCGCGGTGACGACCCAGTCGGTGCGGGTGAAGGTGACCGGCGTGCGGAGGCGGAACCGCTCGAGCCGCTCGACGAGCCGGTCGGCCCAACCGGCGTCGACGTCGAGCACGTAGGTCGCGTCGTCGAGCCGTCCGATTCGGAACCACACGTCGACCTTGCCCTGGGGCTGGAGCACGAAGGTCCACGCCGCACGCCCGGGTTCGAGCCCGGCGACGTCCTGGCTGAGTTGGCCCTGGAGGTAGTCGACGACGGCGTCGCCCGTCGCGAGGACCACCTCGCGGTCGAGGCGGACGAGTCCGGCGTCGTCGCGGAGCCGTCGGATCTCGGCGAGCAGGTCGGTCATGGTGGGCAGCTCACCCCTCGTGCTTGCGGCGGAGCGCGGTCATGCGTTGGGCGGGCGGGATGGCGACGAGCAGTGCCCGGGCCTTGTTGCGGCACTCGAGGTCTTCGTGCTCGGGGACGCTGTCGGCCACGATGCCCGCCCCGGCCTGCACCGAGGCGATGTTGTCGTCGCCGACGATCATCGTGCGGATCGCGATGGCCGTATCGATGTTGCCGGAGAAGTCGAGGTAGCCGACGACCCCGGCATACGGTCCCCGCTTCACGGGCTCGAGCGCGTCGATGATCTCCATCGCCCGCACCTTCGGCGCGCCCGACACGGTGCCGGCCGGGAGCGTGGCCCGGAGCACGTCGATCGGGGTCTTCCCCTCGGCCAGCTCGCCCGACACCTGCGAGGTGAGGTGCATGACGTGGCTGTAACGCTCGAGGGTCATCATCTCGTCGACCTGCTCGGTGCCGAAGCGCACGACCCGCCCCACGTCGTTGCGGGCGAGGTCGACGAGCATGACGTGCTCGGCGATCTCCTTCGGGTGCTCGAGCAGCTCGGCGCCGAGCCGACGGTCGTCCTCCTCGGTGGCGCCCCGTCGGCGCGTCCCGGCGATGGGACGGGAGATGACCCGACCCTCGAGCAGCTGCACCATCGGTTCGGGCGAGCAGCCGACCAGGGTGAGGCCGGGCTGGCGCACGAAGAACATGTACGGGCTGGGGTTGACCTGGCGCAGCACCCGGTAGACGTCGAAGGGGTCGGCGTCGAGGGTGACGTCGAAGCGCTGGGAGAGCACGACCTGGAAGATGTCGCCGTCGAGGATGTGCTCGCGCGCCGCCTCGACCGCCCGGTGGAACGGTTCGCCGCCCATCGTCGAGGTGAACTCCGGCAACTCGTCGGCGTCCGGGGGGTCGAGCAGCGGTTCGTCGAGCGGGCGGGCACCGTCGCGAGCGAGGGCGTCGAGCCGGGCCACCGCGTCGTCGTAGAGGGCGTCGATCGTCGCCTCGTCGGCGCCCGGCGGGACGATGACGTTCTCGATGAGCGTGACGCGCTGGCGCCAGTGGTCGAACGCCGCGAGCTCGCCGATGACCGAGAGCATCGCGTCGGGGTGACCACGGTCGTCGCGGGGCACGTCGGGAAGGTGCTCGACCTCCCGGACCACGTCGTAGCCGAGGTGGCCGACCACCCCGCCGTGCAGGGGCGGGAGCTCGGGCAGCGACGGCGAGTGGTACCGCTCGAGCAGGGCCTCGAGGGTGGCGAGCACGCCGCGGTCGGTGGGCAGGTCGTCGGGCAGGTCGCCGTCGACGGTGACCCGTCCCCCGCGGGAGACCACCGTGCCGATGGGGTTGCGCCCGACGAAGGACCAGCGGCTCCAACGCTCGCCGTGCTCGACCGACTCGAGCAGGAAGCCCGGCTGGTCGTCGCCGCACAACCGGGCGAAGGCGGCGACCGGGGTGATGAGGTCGGCGAGGAGCTCGCGCCAGACCGGCACGACGGTGTGGGACGCCGCGAGGCGGTGGAACTCAGCTCGCGTCGGCTGCATGCCCGAACTCCCTGTAGAAGCAGGTGCGGTTCCCGGTGTGACAGGCCCCCCGACCCTCCTGTTCGACCTGGAAGAGCAGGACGTCGCCGTCGCAGTCGTAGAAGCCGCGGCGCACGTACTGCCGGTCGCCGGAGGTCTCGCCCTTGCACCACAGCTCCTGGCGCGACCGGCTCCAGAACCACGTGCGCCCCGTCTCGAGCGTGCGCGTGAGCGACTCGGCGTTCATCCACGAGACCTGCAACACCTCGAGGGTGTCGTGGTCCTGGATGACCGCAGGCACGAGACCTGCCTCGTCGAACCGGATCGCGGCGAGATCGACGTCGTCGTACGCGAGGGGCGTCACGTCGGGCATCCGCCCATCGTACGGCCCCACTCCGACACGGGAGAACGAGATCGCCGGCGGGGTCTCCCGGAGCTCAGAGGTGGAGCTCAGAGGTAGAGGCCGGTGCTGCCCTCTTCGAGGCGCTTGGCCGCCACGGCGTGGATGTCGCGCTCGCGCAGGATGATGTAGTCGGTGCCGCGCACCTCGACCTCGTAGCGGTCCTCGGGGTTGAACAGGACCTGGTCGCCCGGCTCCATCGAGCGCACGTTCGGGCCTGCGGCCACCACCTCGGCCCAGGCGAGCCGCTTGGAGGTCTG
The DNA here is from genome assembly GCA_964488835.1 of uncultured Iamiaceae bacterium. Lineage (GTDB taxonomy): Bacteria > Actinomycetota > Acidimicrobiia > Acidimicrobiales > SKKL01 > SKKL01. The sequence continues at coordinate 28,141 of CAZAVX010000009.1, forward strand.
GGCGGTGGCGGGGATGAGGATGCCGCCGGACGACCGACGCTCGCCCTCGGCGGTCTCGATGCGCACGAGGATGCGGTCGTTCAGCATCTTGATCGGCAGCTTGTCGTCGCCTGCGGGACCGGCGTCCTCGGGTGTGGCCATGGATGCGACGGTACCGTCTCGGGCCATGTCCGACGACATCGACCACCGCCACGCGGAGCCCCACGAGATCGAGGTGACCACCGACGACGGCTGCGTGCTCGTCGGCGACCTCGCGATCCCGCGGGACGCCCGGTGCGCCGCCGCCATCCTCCACCCCCACCCCCGCATGGGCGGCGACCGCCACAACGCCGTGGTCGACGCCCTGTTCCGGGCGCTCCCGACCGCCGGCGTGGCCGTGCTGCGCGTCGACTTCCGAGGGGTCGGCCGGTCGACGGGCGGCTACGACGGCGGCGTCGGCGAACGCCTCGACGGGCTCGCCGCACTCGCCACGCTCGACGCGGCGCTCCCCGAGCTCCCGCTGTGGTCGCTCGGCTACTCGTTCGGCGCCGACGTCGCCCTCTCGATCGACCACGAACGGCTCGCCGGGTGGGTCGTGGTCGCCCCACCCCTCGCGGTCGTGAGCGAGGCACCGCCCGCCGCCGCGCCGGGGCGACCCACCGTGCTCGTCGTCCCCGCACACGACCAGTTCGCACCTCCCGAGGCCGCACGGTCGGCCACCGCGGAGTGGGCCGACACGACCCTCGAAGAAGTCCCGATGGCCGACCATTTCCTCGTCGGCCGGCTCGACGCGATGGTGGAGCTGGTCCTCGCCGCCCTGGCGGTGCCCGAGACCTGAGACCCCTCCGGCCCCCGGCGGGTGCTCAGACCGGGCGGACCGTGACCCCCTGCTCGGCCATGAGTGCCTTCGCGTCGGCGATGGTGTGCTCGCCGAAGTGGAAGATCGACGCGGCGAGCACCGCGTCGGCACCGCCCTCGGTGATGCCGTCGACGAGGTGCTGGAGGGTGCCGACCCCACCGGACGCGACGATCGGGACGCCGACCGCGTCGGCGACGGCTCGTGTCATCTCCAGGTCGAAGCCCTCACGGGTGCCGTCGCGGTCCATCGAGGTGAGCAGCACCTCGCCCGCGCCGAGCTCGGTGGCACGCACCGCCCACTCGACGACGTCGATCCCGGTGGGTCGCCGCCCGCCGTGGGTGTAGACCTCGAAACCGGTGGGAACCTCGCCGAGGGTGGTGGCATGGGCGCCGCGTCGACGGCCGTCGATGGCGATGACGACGCACTGGGAGCCGAACTCCTCGGCCAGCTCCGCGAGCAGCTCGGGACGGGCGACGGCCGCAGAGTTCACCGACACCTTGTCGGCTCCGGCCCGCAGGAGCCGGCGGGCGTCGTCGACCGAACGGACCCCTCCCCCGATCGTGAACGGGATGAAGACCTGCTCGGCGACGTGGCGGGCGAGGTCGACGATGGTGTCGCGCTCCTCGGAGGAGGCGGTGATGTCGAGGAACACCAGCTCGTCGGCACCCTCGCGGTCGTAGCGGGCGGCGAGCTCGACCGGGTCGCCGGCATCGCGGAGGTCGACGAAGTTGGTGCCCTTCACGACCCGACCGCGGTCGACGTCGAGGCAGGGGATCACCCGCGCGGCGCGCATCGCAACACCTCCACCGCCTGGTCGACCGGGACCGCGCCCTCGTAGATCGCGGTGCCGACGATGGCTCCGGCGAGCCGCCGGCCACCGACCTCGACGGCGTCGAGCGCCCGGAGGTCGTCGAGCGAGCTCACCCCGCCCGACGCGATGACGTCGAGCGTCGTGGCGCCGAGCATCTCGGTGAGCCCCGAGATGTCGGGACCGCCCATCAGCCCCTCGCGCTCGATCTGGGTGACGACGACGGCCTCGGCGCCCGCGTCGACGAGACGGGGCAGCACCTCGTCCCAGTCGGTGCCGGCACCGGCGGTCCACCCCCGGATCGAGACCTCGCGCCCACGGATGTCGAGGCCGATCGCGGCCCGCTGGTGGCGGCTGATGGCCTCGACGATGCCGGGATCGAGGAACGCCGCCGTGCCGATGACGACCCGGCTGACGCCGATGTCGTCCAGCTGCCGGGCGATCTCCACGGTGCGCACTCCCCCGCCGACCTGCACGGGAACCGACACCGCCTCGACGACCGCGGCGATGTGCGCGGTGTTGGTGGGCTCGCCGGTGCGGGCCGCGTCGAGGTCGACGCAGTGGATCCACGGCGCCCCCTGCGCCTCGAAGCGCCTGGCGACCTCGGCGGGATCGTCGCTGTGCACGACGCCGGACTCGAAGTCGCCCTGGACGAGCTGGACGACCTTGCCCCCGAGCAGGTCGATGGCGGGGAAGAGGTCCATCAGGCCATCACCGCCGACCGGGCGAGCGCGACGAAGTTGGCGAGGAGCGCGATGCCCGTGTCGCCCGACTTCTCGGGGTGGAACTGAGTGGCCATCACGCTCCCCCGCTCGACCGCAGCCACGACCGGCCCGCCGTACTCGCAGGTGGCGATGGTGTCGTCGGAGGGCTCGGCGGCATAGGAGTGGACGAAGTAGACCCATGCGGGGTCGGGAAGATCGGCGAGCAGGGCCGAGGGTCGCACCGGGCGCAGCACGTTCCACTGCATCTGGGGGCGCTTGACGCCGTCGGGCAGACGGACGACCCGACCGGAGAGGATGCCGAGCCCGGGTGTGCCCGGTGACTCGTCGGACCCCTCGTACATCAGCTGCATGCCGACGCAGATGCCGAGGAACGGCCGTCCCGACGCCGCGGCGTCGATCGCGACCTCGGCGAGGCCGGTGCGGTGCAGGGCCTGCATGCAGCGACCGAACGCCCCGACACCCGGGAGCACGACGGCCGCCGCGTCGGCGACGAGCGACGGGTCGTCGGTGAGGCGGGCATCGGCGCCGGCACGCTCGAGCCCCTTCTGGGCCGAACGGAGGTTGCCGATGCCGTAGTCGAGCACCGCGACGAGCGGGCGCTCGGTGCCCGACGTGGCGCTCACAGGGTGCCCTTCGTGGAGGGCACCACGCCTCCCTCGACCTCGACCTTCACCGCGTCGCGCAGCGAGCGGGCGACGCCCTTGAAGCTCGCCTCGATGATGTGGTGGGTGTTCTTGCCGCGGACCATCTCGATGTGGAGCGTGATGCCGGCCGAGGTGACGAACGCACGCCAGAACTCCTCGGCGAGCTGCGGGTCGAAGGGCGGGTCGCCGAGGATCTTCACACCCGGCGGCTCGACCTCGTAGACGAGGAACGGCCGCCCCGACAGGTCGAGGGCGATGTCGATGAGCGCCTCGTCGAGCGGCACGCGGTTGGAGGCGAAGCGCCGGACACCGGCCTTGTCGCCGAGCGCCTCGGCGAACACCTCGCCGAGGAGGATGCCGGTGTCCTCGACGGTGTGGTGCGCGTCGATCTCGAGATCGCCGGTGGCCTTCACGAACAGGTCGAGCCCGCCGTGGCGGCCGAGCTGGGACACCATGTGGTCGAAGAACGGCAGGCCGGTGTCGACCTCGACCTGACCGCCGTCGGACGCGTCGAGGTCGACGGTGATGTCGATCGAGGTCTCCTTGGTGGCGCGGGACTTCGTGGCACGGCGGGACCGGGTGGTGCTCATGTGAGGATCTCCGAGAGGGCGGTGAGGAACTGGTCGTCTTCGTCGCGGGTGCCGATGGTGACCCGGAGGCACCCCTCGAGTCGGGGCCACGAGGCGCAGTTGCGGACCAGCACGCCACGCTCGACGAGCTGGGACCACACGTCGTCGCCGGACGCGCGCTCGGGCCTGAACAGGATGAAGTTGGCGCCGGAGGGCCACACCGTGACCGGGAGCTCGGCGAGGGCGGCGGCGACCCGGCCGCGCTCTTCGACGAGCTCGGCGACGCGATGTTCCATCGCGGCGACGTGGCGGAGGGCGAGGGTGCCCGCCGCCTGAGTGACGGCGTCGAGGTGGTAGGGCAGCACGACCGACTCGAGCGCCTCGACGAGCCACGTCGGACCGACGAGGTAACCGAGGCGGAGCGCCGCCATCGCCCAGGTCTTGGAGTAGGTGCGGGTGACGACGAGGTTCGTGTCGTCGTCGACGAGGTCGAGCGCCGACCACGCCGCGAACTGCCCGTAGGCCTCGTCGACCACGACGAGGCTGCCGAACGGCTCGACGAGCTCGAGGACGCGCCGCACGGTGGCCTCGCTCTCGACCATGCCGGTGGGGTTGTTCGGCGAGCAGAGGAACACGATGGCCGGCTGGGCCGAGCGGATGGTGCGCTCGACGACGTCGAGGTCGAGCGCGAAGTCCTCGGTGCGGTCGCCGACGACGACCGTGGTGCCGGTGACGCGGGAGATGTGGGAGTGCAGGGCGTAGGTGGGTTCGAACACCACCGCCGTGCGCCCCGGACCGCCGTAGGCGAGGCACACCGACTGGAGGACCTCGTTGGAGCCGTTCGCGGCGAACACCCGACGGGGGTCGACGCCGTGGAGGGCGGCGATGCCCGCGCGCAGCTCGGTGGCTGCCCGGTCGGGGTAGCGGTGCCATTCGATGCGGTCGATCGCGGCGGCGAGCTCGGCGCGCAGCTCGTCGGGTGGGCCGACCGGCGACTCGTTGGTGTTGAGGCGCACCGCGACGTCGACCTGGGGCGAGTGGTAGCCCTCCATCAGCGCGAGGTCGTCGCGGAGGCGGGGTCGCACGGGGGCGGGAGCCTGCTCGGTGCCCGTCATCGGTCGGCCTGGCGGATGCGGATGGACTCGGCGTGGGCCTCGAGCCCCTCGGCCGCGGCGAGGGCGACGACGTGGGGCGCGACGGCGTCGAACCCCTCGGGGTCGACGGTGACGACGTGGATGTCCTTGGTGAAATCGGCGACCGTGAGGGCGCTGGCGAAGCGCGCGGTTCCGTCGGTGGGCAACACGTGCGAGGGCCCGGCGATGTAGTCACCGATCGACGCGGGCGACAGCGGACCGCAGAACACGGCGGGCGCGTTCTCGACGAGCGGGACGAGCCGGTGCGGGTCGTCGCACAGCAGCTCGAGGTGCTCGGGCGCGATGAGGTTCGCCACGTCGATGGCCTGTTCGGGCCCGTCGACGAGCACACAGAACCCGCCCCGACCGAGGGTCGACTCGATCTCCTCGCGGCGGGGTGCGACGGCCACCAGCTTCGCGACGGCCTCGTCGACGGCGTCGCATACCGCGGCCGACCAGCTGATGAACGACACCATGCCGTCGGGGCCGTGCTCGGCCTGGAGGATGACGTCGATCGCCGCGTAGTCGACCGGCGTGGTGTCGTCGCCGACCACCACGACCTCGGACGGACCGGCGAACGCCGCGGCGATGCCGACGGTGTCGGCGACCTCGCGCTTGGCGACGGCGACATACACGTTGCCCGGCCCGGCGATGACGTCGACGGGGCGGATGGTCTCGGTGCCGTAGGCGAGGGCGCCGATGACCTGGGCCCCGCCGGCGGCATAGACCTCGTCGACCCCGGCGATGGCCGCCGCGGCGAGCGTGACGGGCGCGATGCGCCCCGTGGTGCGGTCGGGGGGCACGACGAGGACGACCTCGGCGACGCCGGCCACTCGCGCCGGGATGGCGGTCATCAGCACCGTGCTCGGGTAGGCGGCCCGCCCGCCGGGGACATAGACACCGGCGCGCCGCATCGGCCGCACGAGCGCCTCGACCGTGATGCCCTCGAGGGTGTGGGTGTGCCCCTTCCGCACCTGGGTGAGGTGGTGGGCGCGGATGCGCTCGGCGGCGACTTCGAGGGCCCGACGCACCTCGGGGTCGATGGCGGCGAGCGCCTCGTCGAGCTCGGCCGGGTCGACGCGCGGGGTGTCGAGGCGGACGCCGTCGAACCGTTCGGTGAGCTCGAGCAGCGCGGCGTCGCCCCGCTCGCGGACGTCGGCGAGGATCTCCCGGACGACCGCGACCGGCTCGTCGCCCGCGGCGACCGGGCGCGGCAGCGCGGCCCGGAGGGCATCGCCGGTGAGCCCACGGAGATCGAGTCGGGTCAGCACGGCGTCGCAACCTCGCAGGGGGCGGAACGTCGGGGGGTCACGTGGTGCAACCGTACCGGCGATCGGGGACGGACCGCCCATCCATTCCGCCATACTCGGGCGATGGACTCCGCGTCGATCGGCGATCCCCACGCCCAGCTCTCCTCGGCCGCCTCCACGCTCGACGAGCTGATCGGCCGGCTCACCGCGATCGCCGAGGCGCACCGCGGCCAGCCCGACGACGACCTCTCGGTCGACCTCGACGAGATCGAGCGCGCCCTGCGGAGCGCAGCCCGCCGGCTCGACCGACTCGTGCGCCAGCATCACTGACCCGTGCCGGGCCCGCATCGGTGCCCGGACGCGAGTCGGCGCCCCCTCAGGGGCGCCGACCGGGTGACCTCAGGCGGCGGATCCCGGGTCACCTTCAGCCAGGTGGCGGGACCTGGCAGCGATCACTTTACACATCCGCTCCGACCGTTGCTAACGCGAAGTCCAGATTTCTGTTCTAGAGCGTGGTTCTGTTCGTACGCCGTACGGTCTGAGCTGGGCGTTCGCGTCGGTGACGATCGGGGGAAAATTCCCTGACGAGCCGGGTCGACCGGTCCGGCCGACCCCAGCCGGTACCCTCGGCCCCGATGTCGGCCGGCTCCGAACCCCTCGAGGTGCAGCGTCGCGGCACCGTCGGACACGCCCACCGGGAACGCCACGGGTGGGAGGTCGAGCTGACCGCCGGCACCGGACGACTCGACGTCACCGCGTGTGGAGCGCTGCTCGATGCGCTGGTCGAGGAGATCGCGGCGAGGGGCGGTGGGCGGGTGACGTGGCGGGTGCCGGTCGCGACCCCCGAGCACCACCGGGCCGCGAGCACCGCCGGCTTCGACGGCACCCGCCGCATCGTCCAGATGCGCCGACCGCTGCCCGCGCCGTGGACGAGCACGATCGACGTGCGCACCTTCCGTCCGGGGGTCGACGACGACGAGTGGCTCCGGGTCAACAACGCCGCCTTCGACTGGCACCCCGAGCAGGGCGGCTGGGACCGCGACGCCCTCCACGAACGGACCCGCAGCGACTGGTTCGATCCCACCGGCTTCCTGCTCCACCCCGCCGACGGCCCGCTCGACGGCTTCTGCTGGACGAAGGTCCACCACGAGCTCGACCCACCCGCCGGGGAGATCTTCGTCATCGGCGTCCACCCCGACGCGGCCGGGCGGGGCCTCGGCCGCGAGCTGGTGCTCGCCGGGCTCGACCACCTCACCGCCAGGGGACTCACGAGCGTGCTCCTCTACACCGAGGCCGACAACGCGCCGGCCCGGGCGCTCTACGACCGGCTCGGCTTCACCGTGCACCACGAGGTCACGGTGTTCGCCCGCACCGTGGACTCCGATGTCTCCGCCTCAGGAACTCGCGCCCACCAGTGAGCCGATCGCCATCGTGGCCGCGGTGGCGACCGCCGCGAGACCGAGCTGGCGCAGTCCCGCGTAGATCGGCGAGCGCATCGACAGCACCCCGACGGTGATGCCGAGCCCCAGCGCCCCCACCACGCCGAGCACGACCGACGCGACGATCGCGCGGGTGCCCCCCGTGAACAGCCACGGGATGAGCGGCAACAGCGCACCGAGGGAGAAGGCGACGAAGGAGGACGCGGCCGCGGCGATCGGGGAGCCGAGCTGGTCGGGGTCGAAGCCGAGCTCCTCCCGTGCGTGGACCTCGAGCGCGATCTCGGGGTCAGCCATCATCGCCGCGGCGAGCTCGGCGGCGACGTCGGGTTCGACACCTCGCGACTCGTAGATCTTCGCCAGCTCGAGCTCCTCGAGCTCGGGATTCTTGCGCTGCGCCTCGCGCTCGACGGTGAGCTCGCGCTCGTAGAGCTCGGCTTGGGAGCGCATCGAGACGTACTCCCCCACCGCCATCGACACGGCGCCGGCGACGAGGCCCGAGAGGCCAGCGAGGCGCACGATGCCCTCGACGGGCTCGGCCGCAGCCACGCCGAGGATCAGCGCGACGTTCGACACGAGCCCGTCGCTCGCCCCGAACACCGCGGCGCGCGCACCTCCGGTGGAGACCGAGCGGTGGCGGTGGCTGCGGTGGGCCACCTTGATGACCTCTTCGAGGGAGAGATCTTCGAGTCGCCGTTCGGTGCCCATGGGCTCACCGTATCCGGGGTGCAGCGCGCCGGCCCGGGTGGCGCGCCGGCCCGAGGATGGTCGGCGCGCCTCACCTACCATGAGCGGGTGCCCTCCCGCTACGACCTGACCGCCGACGCGCTCGCGTCGCTCCTCGCCGACGAACCGGCGTACCGCGCGCGGCAGGTGTGGGAAGGGCTCTACACCCAGGGTCGCGAGCCCGAGGAGATGACGAACCTCCCGCTCGCGTTGCGCGAGCGTCTCACGGCGGAGCTGCCGCCCGCGCTCACGCCCGTGACCGAGTCGGTGAGCGACGGTGGCGACACGGTGAAGTGGCTGTGGCAGCTGGCCGACGGCGCGACGATCGAGACGGTGCTGATGCACTACCGCGACCGCACCACCGTGTGCGTCTCGACCCAGGCCGGTTGTGCGATGGCCTGCTCGTTCTGCGCCACGGGCCAGGCAGGGTTCGAGCGCCACCTCACCGTCGGTGAGATCGTCGAACAGGTGATGCGCGCCCGCCGGGTCGCGGCGCCGCGGCGGGTCTCGAACGTCGTGTTCATGGGCATGGGCGAGCCGCTCGCGAACTACGACGCGACATGGGCTGCGGTCGAACGACTCCACGCCGACGTCGGGCTCTCGGCCCGACACCTCACGCTCTCCACCGTCGGCCACGTCCCGGGCATCCGCCGCCTCGCCGCCGAGGCCCTCCCGGTGAACCTCGCCGTCTCACTGCACGTCGCCGAGGATGCCCGGCGCGACGACCTCGTCCCCATCAACCGGCGCTATCCCCTCGAGGTCCTCGCCGAGGCGTGTCGCGACTACCTCGCCGCGAAGGGTCGTCGCCTCTCGTTCGAGTGGGCGCTCATCGACGGTGTCAACGACACGCCGCTCGACGTCGAGCAGCTCGCCGCGTACGCCCGACCGCTCCGCGCGCACGTCAACCTCATCCCGCTCAACCCCACTCCCGGCTACCCCACCAGGGGGACGCCGCCGCACCGGGTCGCGTGGTTCCGCGACCAGCTGCGCGCCGCAGGCGTCAACGCCACCGTGCGACAGAACCGCGGCACCGACATCGACGCGGCATGCGGGCAGCTCCGGGCCAACCACGAGATCGCCCTCGACGCCCCGACGCGCCGACGACGCGCGCTCACCTGACCAGCACGGTCACCCCGGCATCGGTGCGGATCGCGTCGACGAGCACCTCGCCGGGCCACACCCGCGCTCCCGGCCAGACGACCGAGCGGGTGACGGATCCCTCGACGACCGCCCTCTCGCCGATCACGGGTGCGCCACCCGACACCGCGAGGTTCACCGCGAGGTGGTCGCGGGGCGTCGCGCAGTCGACGACCGGCCCCTCCCACCCGACCACGTCGAGACGACCAGCAGCAGCCTCGGGCGCCCAGCACACCTCGTAGAGCCCCGCAGGCCCCGGGGGGAGGTCGCGCACCGCCGACCAGGGCATGAACGACGCCACCACGCGGGGACGCTCGAGCAGGACCTCGGCCCCTCGCTCGGCCGAGCCTCCCACCACGACCCGGACCCGCTCTCGGTCCCAGGATGCGAGCACCGGTCCGAGACCGCCGGGGCACCACGTGTCGCCGTTCACGACGACGAGGTCGGCGCCGTCGATCCACGCCCTCAGGTACGCGACACCGCCGGCGGTGCCGAGCCCGGGCTCCTCCTCGATCGAGAGGTGGACCCGGCCGTCGAGGTGCCCGGCCATGGCGTCGCGATGGTGGTGGACGTTGACCGCGACCCGGTCGCAGGGACCGGTGAGCCGCCCGATCGCATGGTCGACCATCGTCGCCGACCCGAGCGGGAGGAGCGCCTTGGGGCGCACCCGACTGAGCGGCAGCATGCGGGTGCCGCCACCGGCGGCCAGCACCAGCCCTGCCAGACTGTCAGCCATGGAGCTGAGCCGCTGGACCAACCCACATCAGCCACAGACCCTACATCTGGCCACGATCCTGCTGTACCTGCGGGCCGTGCTCAGTGTGGTGTTCACGGCCACCACCATCGCCCTCTACTGGGGAGGCGCCGCGAACCTGCTCGCCGCGCTGGCGATGATCGCCGCGGGTCTCGGCATCGCCAACGGCTACAAGTGGGGCTACTGGCTGGGGGTGGTCGTCTCGGCGCTCGCCGTGTGGCCCCTCGTCGCCTGGATCGTGGGCGACGGCCCGATCGGCTGGCACGCGACCGACTACGTGCTCGCCGCGATCTTCCCCGTCGCGCACCTCGTCCTCCTGCTGCACCCGATGAGCCGCGAGCACCAGCGCATCTGGTTCCGCTGACGGGGTCGGCGGCGCCGTTCCGCGTTTCGGGCGGCCCGCACCGACCCCACTAGCGTCTCGGCCGTGACGTACAACCTCGCCGATCTCTTCGAGCGCGTGGCCCGGGCGATCCCCGATCGCGAGGCCGTCGTCCGCGCCGATCGGCGGCTCACCTACCGCGAGCTCGACGCTCGGGCCGAGGCGGCTGCCGGCGCCCTGCAACGCGCCGGCCTCGGCGCGGGCGACACCGTCGCGCTGGCCCTCCGCAACAGCCCCGCCTACCTCGAGTTGATGCTCGGCGCGTTCAAGATCGCCGCGGTCCCGGTCAACGTGAACTACCGCTACCAGGCCGACGAGATGCACCACGTCCTCGCCGACAGCCACGCGACGATCCTCGTCCACGAGTCCGAGCTCGCCGAGCAGGCGCGGACGCTCCGCGCCTCGCTCCCCCACCTCCGCCACACCGTCGACCTGGTCGACCTCGACGAGTGGGTGGGGACGACCCCGCCGCGCACCCCGGTGGCACGCTCGGGCGACGACTGCTACGTGCTCTACACCGGCGGCACCACGGGCAGGCCGAAGGGTGTGGTGTGGCGTCACGAGGACGTGTTCTTCGCCGCGATGGGCGGGGGACGCCGCGGCGGCGATCCCATCACCTCCCCTGGTGAGATCCTCGAGCGGGTGGCCGACGAGCCGAGCCGGGTGCTGCTCGTGTCGCCGCTCGTCCACGGCACCGCCCACTGGTTCGCGTTCCTCAGCCTCTTCGCGGGCAATACCGTCGTCCTCACCGACGACCCGACCTTCGTCCCCGAGCGGGTGCTCGCCCTCATCGACGAGGAGTCGGTGTCGTACCTCGTCCTCGTCGGTGACGCCTTCGCCGCCCCGCTCCTCGACGCCGTCGCCGCCGACCCGGACCGGTGGGACCTCACGAGCCTCACCGTCGTCATCTCCGGTGGGGCGACGCTGTCGCCGAGCATCCGACGCCAGCTCCTCGACCGCATGCCGTGGGTGATCGTCGTCGACAGCTACGGCACCTCCGAGACCGGGGGCCAGGGCTCACGCATGTACTCCTCGGGAATGCACGTCGGCGACGGCCCGGCCCGCTTCGAGCCGAACGAGCAGACCGCGGTGCTCGACGACGACCTCCGCCCCGTCGCACCGGGCAGCGACGTCGTCGGACGGGTGGCCCGTCGGGGCCACATCCCCCTCGGCTACCTCGGCGACGACGAGGCGACCGCGGCGGCGTTCCCGGTCGTCGACGGCGTCCGTTGGGCGCTCACCGGCGACCAGGCCACCGTCGGCGACGACGGCACCATCGTGTTCCTCGGACGCGGGTCGTCGACGATCAACTCCGGTGGCGAGAAGATCCACCCCGAGGAGGTCGAGGCCGTGCTCCGGGAGCACCCGGCGGTGCTCGACGCCCTGGTCGTCGGCGTACCCGACGAGCGATGGGGTGAGCGCGTCGCCGCGGTCGTCGCGGTCCGAGCGGCACACGAGGTGAGCGCCGGTGAGCTCACCCACCACTGCCGGAGCCGACTCGCGGGGTTCAAGACGCCTCGCCACGTGGCCTTCGTCGACCGCGTGCAGCGGTCGGAGTCCGGCAAGCCCGACTATCGGTGGGCCCGCCACCACCTCACCGAGACGGCGACCGACGACCGGGCGCGGCTCTGAGCGGCCGACGAGGTCGCGCCGCCCAGAGCGAGGACCCCTACTCCTCGGGGGCCGCACACGGCACCGGCCGTTGCAGCGCCCGAACCCTAGCGCTCTACGATCGCCCCGTGCCCACCGAACCCGACGAGCTCCCCCGCGGCCAGGAGAAGGTCGCCGCGGTGCGGACGATGTTCGACACCATCGCCCCCCGCTACGACCTGGTGAACCGCATCATGACCTTCGGGCTCGACGTGCGGTGGCGTCGGCGCACCCTGCGCTCCCTGCGGTTGCCGCCGGGGTCGCTCGTGCTCGACCTCGCCGCCGGCACCGGCGACTTCTGTCGCGAGCTCACCGCGGCCGGCATGACCGCGATCGGTCTCGATCTGTCCTACGGCATGCTCGCCAACGCCCGGACCACCGCGCCGCTCGTCCAGGCCGACATCCTGCGCCTGCCCGTCCCCGACCGGGCGGTCGACGGTGTCACCTGCGGCTTCGCCCTCCGCAACCTCGAGTCGCTCGAGCCGTTCTTCGACGAGCTGGCGCGGGTGGTCAGGCCGGGCGGGCGCATCGCCCTGCTCGAGGTCGACCAGCCCTCGAACCGTCTCGTGCGGTTCGGTCACGGCATCTACTTCGGCAAGGTCGTGCCCCGCATCGGCGGGCTGCTCTCCGACGCCGCCGCCTATCGCTACCTCCCCAAGTCCGTCGCCTACCTGCCTCCGCCACCCGAGCTCGTCGACATGCTCCGGACCAGGGGGTTCGGCGACACCACCCACGTCGCACTGCCCACCGGCGCCGCCCAACTGCTCCTCGGGACCCGCGATGGCTGACGCGCCGCTGGTCGCCACCACCCGCCGCCTCGACGCCGACGTCGACCTGTTGCGAGTCGCCGGCGACGACGGCGTGCTCTTCGAACGGGAGCGCGGCGGCCTCGCCGGTCGCGGCGCGGCACTGTCGGTCGAGGTGCCGGCGGGGGACCCCGAGCCCGGCCGGACCGTCGCCGAGCAGCTGGCCGCCATCGCGGTCGACGACGAGGTCGGCCTGCCGGGGTGCGGCCCGGTCGCCTTCGGCGCTCTCCCCTTCGAGCCGAGCCGGGCACGCCGGCTCGTCGTCCCCGAGCTCCTCGTCGGTCGCGCCGACGACGGCACGCGCTGGATCACCACCATCGCTCCCGCCGACTCGCCGGCCGACCCGTACGTCATCATCGGAGCGCTCGCCGACGAGGACGGCCCGGCCGAGTCCGCGGTCGATCCCGGCGAGATCCGGTTGCGGGCCGCCCGACCGGCGGCGGCGTGGTGCGACGCACTGCGCTCCGGGCGCGACCGGCTGGGACCCGAGTCCGGTCTCCACAAGTTCGTGCTCGCACGGGAGCTGATCGTCGAGACCGACCGGCCACTCCCCCGCGCGGCGCTCCTCGCCCGGCTCCGGGCGGCCTTCCCCGCGTGCTACCTCACCTCGGTGCCGCCGATGATCGGCGCGTCACCCGAGCTGCTGGTGTCCCGGGTCGGCGACATCGTCCGGTCCCGTCCCATGGCGGGCACCACCCGACGGAGCAGCGACCCCACCGTCGATGCCCGTCTGGCCGCCGCACTGCTCGCCTCCACGAAGGACCGCGAGGAGCACCAGATCACCATCGACATGGTGCACGACACGCTGCTGCCGTGGTGCTCGTACCTCGACGCGGAGCCCGAGCCCTCGGTGATGGCGGTGGCGAACGTGCAGCACCTCGCGACCTACCTCGAGGGGCGCCTCTCGTCGCCCCCCGCATCGGTCGTCGACCTCGTCGCCGCGCTCCACCCCACCCCGGCGGTGTGCGGCACCCCTACCTCCGACGCCCTCGCCGTGATCGCCGAGCTCGAGGGCGCCGACCGGGGCGCCTACGCCGGACCGGTCGGGTGGGTCGACCACCGCGGCAACGGCGAGTGGGCCGTCGGCATCCGATCGGCCGAGGTCGAGGGCACCACCGTGCGCATCTTCGCCGGGGTGGGCGTGGTCGCCGACTCCGACCCCGACGCCGAGCTGGCCGAGACCCGGGCGAAGTTCCAGGCGATGCTCTCGGTGCTCATCCGCCCCTGACTCAGGCGAGCGCGGCGGCGACCGCCTCGTAGAGCTCGTCGTGCACGGCGACGTTGCCGGCCCTCGACGTGCGGGCGACGAGCACCCGCGCCCCACCGTCGGCGTGGGAGCGCGCGACGGCCACGGCGACCGACCCCGGCCGATCGAGGCGCTCGACGGCGAGGCCGTGCGCCTCGGCGAGCCTCCCGACGTCGATCCCGTGTGGGGTGCCGAAGAGCTGCTCGAACCGGTCGTCGGGCAGCTGGGTGGCCTGGGGCAGGAACGAGAAGATGCCCCCACCGTCGTTGTCGACCACCACGACGGTGAGGTCGACCCCGCGTCCGGTGAGGCCGAGGAGGCCGTTGCTGTCGTGGAGGAACGCGACGTCGCCGATGAGGAGCGTGGTCGGCGTGCCCGACAGCGCGACCCCGACCGCGGTCGAGACGACGCCGTCGATGCCGTTCGCCCCGCGGTTCGCGAGCACGCGGAGCCCCCGGCGCGACCCGGCGAACCACTCGACGTCGCGGATCGGCATCGAGGAGGACACGACGAGGCAGGACCCCGTGGGTGACGCCTCGACGATCTCCCGTGCGACGCCGGGCTCGGTGAGGCCGTCGTGGCGGGCGAGGGCCGTCGCGACGGCCGTGTCGGCCGCCGCGTCGGCAGCCGCCCACGACTCGAGCCACTCCTCGTCCGCCCGGCCCCCGGTACCGGCACCGCCCGCCTCGGAGCGCAACACCGCGACGACGGCGCGACACCACGACGACGGGTCGGCCGACACGATCTCGGCCGCCAGACGTTCGGGATCGACCCACGCGCCGTCGGGGTCGACGACGACGAGGCGGGCTCCTGACGACGCCGTCCACTGGGCCAACACCTTGGATGCCGGCGGTTCGCCGAGGCGGAGGATCACCTGGGGTCGATGAGCGTCGACGAACCGGGGGACGCGGAGGAGCAGGTCGGCGTGGGCGATCGTCGTGCCCGCCGGAGTCCGACACCCCGACCTGGGGTCGGCGAGCACCGGCCAGCCGAGGACGCGAGCGAGCTCGTGCACGGCATCGGGGTCGAGCCCTCGCCCACCGCCGATGGCGCCCGCGACGATCACCCCCTGCGCCCCGACGAGACGGCTGGCGAGCGCCGCGACCGCGGCCGGATCGACCCCGCCGTGAGCTGCGTGTCGCCGGTGCCACGGTTCGCCGTCGGCCCGTGCGGGGACCTCCTCGCCGGGCACACCGACGAGGGGATCGCGGAACGGCAGGTTCCACTGCACCGGTCCCGGCGGCGACCCGGTCGCCTCGGCGATGCAGCGCGCCGCCACGGAACGCCAGGCGCCCTGGGCTGCCGCGTCGGGCACTCCGAGATCGACGAACCACCGCGCTGCCCCGCCGTAGAGCGCCCGCTGGTCGACGGTCTGGGGCGCCCCGACGTGGTGCAGCTCGGGGGGCCGGTCGGCGGTGCAACAGATCATCGGAATGCGCCCGTGGTGCGCCTCGACCACCGCGGGATGCAGTTCGACGGCGGCGGTGCCGCTGGTGGTGAGCACCGGCGCGGGTCGCCCGGTGGCCGTGGCCAGGCCGAGAGCGAGGAACCCCGCGGAGCGCTCGTCGTGGTGCACGTGCACCCGGAGCCGCCCGTCGGCCGCCATCGCGAGCGCCATCGGTGTCGAACGGGAGCCCGGGGCGACCACCACGTCGGTGATCCCACCGCGCACCCACTCGTCGACGACGGTGGCACAGAAGGTGGCGGCGTCGGTGACGGGGGCGGGCTCGACCATCGGCGGGAAGCCTAGGGTGCGGACCGTGGCCGACGAGAACCCCTCACCATCGCTCCACGTCGAGACGACCGGTCGCGGCCCGCGGCTCGTACTCGTCCACGGCTTCACCCAGACCGCGAGATGCTGGGGTCCCCTGCCGGACGACCTCGCCGCCGACCACGAGCTCGTGTTCGTCGACGCACCGGGACACGGCGGCTCGTCGAGCGTGGCGGCCGACCTCGTCACCGGCGGGCGCCTCATCGCCGAGGCGGGCGGCCCCGGGACCTACCTCGGATACTCGATGGGCGGTCGCTTCGTCCTGCACACCGCGCTCGAACGGCCCGAGCAGGTGCGGGGGCTCGTGCTCGTCGGGGCCACGGCGGGCATCGACGATCCGGCCGAGCGGGCGGCGCGCCGGGCTGCCGACGAAGCCCGGGCGGAGCAGATCGAGTCGATCGGCGTGTCGGCGTTCCTCGACGAGTGGCTCGAGCTCCCGCTCTTCGCCGGCCTCACCCCCACCACCGCCCAGCGCGAGGAGCGCGAGGTGAACACCCCAGCCGGGCTGGCGTCGTCGCTCCGCCTGGCGGGCACCGGCACCCAGCAGCCCACCTGGGACCGCCTCCACGAGCTCGACATGCCGGTATTGGTGGTGGCCGGCGCCGAGGACGCGAAGTTCGTCGCCGCCGGCGAGCGGATGGCGGCGTCGATCGGCCCGAACGCCACCTTCGACACGGTGGCGGGAGCGGGTCACACCGCCCACCTCGAACGACCCGACCGGTTCCTCGCGATCCTGCGTCGCTGGCTGGCCGCCAACGAGCTGTGAGCGCACCTAGGCGGTGAGCCAGAGCCCGGCGGCGAGCGCGGCACCGGTGACGAGCTGGAGCCGGCCGGTGGCGCCGAGCACCGGGATGAGCGCGGGGCCGCGAGCACCCTCCAGCACCGCCGTGACCGGCGACCGGCCGAAGGGGACGCCGAGCAGCGCCGCGACGGCGCCGATCCGCCCGAACGCCGCGA
Source organism: uncultured Iamiaceae bacterium (assembly GCA_964488835.1). GTDB lineage: Bacteria > Actinomycetota > Acidimicrobiia > Acidimicrobiales > SKKL01 > SKKL01. The sequence continues at coordinate 44,973 of CAZAVX010000009.1, forward strand.
GGGGCGGGATGACGAGGAACGGGACGGCGACGAGGGCGACGTAGAGCACCCGCGTCCGCTGGTCGCCGAGCCGCACGGCCAGCGTGCGCTTTCCGGCCGCGGTGTCGCCGGGGATGTCGCGGAGGTTGTTGACGACGAGCAGCGCGGTGGCGAGGAGTCCGACCGGCACCGATGCCGCGACCGACAGGCCGGTGACCGATCCCGTGTGGACGTAAGTGGAGCCCACCGTGGCCACGACGCCGAAGAACACGAACACGAACAGCTCACCGAACCCGGCGTACCCGTACGGACGGGGCCCACCGGTGTAGAACCACGCGGCAGCAATGGCGAGCGCGCCGACGACGAGCAGCTCCCACCCGACCGCGACGGCCAACGCCAGGCCGGCGACGGCGGCGACGCCGAGACTGAGCAGCGCGGCCCGCTTCACGGCCCGAGCCGACCGCAGGCCCGAGCCCACGAGCCGCACGGGGCCCACCCGTGCGCCGTCGGCATCGGTGCCGCGCACGCCGTCGCTGTAGTCGTTCGCGTAGTTGACCCCGACCTGGAGCGCGAGCGCGACCACCATGGCCGCGGCCGCCCGCCACGCGACGACGGGTGCCTCGCCCACCGCGGCCGCCGTGCCCACCGCCACCGGCACGACAGCAGCCGGGAGCGTGCGCGGGCGGGCTCCGAGGATCCAGGGATTCACGCAGCGAGTGTTGCCGAGGACGCATCCCCTCGGCCAACGACCGCCCTACGCTGCCCTCCATGCCGGAGCTGGTGGCACTGTGCGGTCCCGCGGGGCCCGAGTGGGTGGAGCGCCTCGTCGCGGAGTGGGAACGGGGCAACGCCGTGCTGCCGGTCGACCCGCGCCTCCCGCCGCCCGCGGCCGAGCGGGTGCTCGCCGCCATGGCGCCGACCTCGGTCGTCGACCCGTCCGGTCGACGCACGTCTCGGGCCCACGGTCGGGAGGTCGAGGCGGGCGACGCGCTGGTCGTCGCCACGAGCGGCACCACCGGCGAGCCGAAGGGCGTCGTGTTGACGATGGCCGCCGTCGAGGCGTCCGCGCGGGCCACCTCGGCCCGCCTCGGCGTCGACCCCACCCGGCACCGCTGGCTCGCGTGCCTGCCCCTCGCCCACGTCGGCGGCCTCTCGGTGGTCACCCGTGCGCTCGTCACCGACACGCCGGTCGAGGTGCACGACGGTTTCGACCCCGTCGCGGCCGTCGCCGCCGCACGACGGGGCGCCACCCACGTGTCGCTCGTCGCCACCGCGCTGCAGCGCCTCGATCCCTCGGTGTTCCACACGATCGTGCTCGGGGGCGCGGCCCCGCCGGCCGACCGTCCCGCCAACTGCGTCACCACCTACGGGATGACCGAGACCGGCTCGGGCGTCGTGTACGACGGCGTCCCGCTCGACGGGGTGGAGGTGCGGACCCGCGACAGCGAGTTGCTCGTCCGTGGTCCCATGCTCCTGCGCGCCTACCGGGACGGCACCGTCCCCCTCGACGCCGACGGATGGCTCGCCACGGGCGACCTCGGCGAGGTCGATCCCACCACCGGGCGGGTCACCGTGCACGGCCGCGCCGGCGACCTCATCATCAGCGGCGGCGAGAACGTCTGGCCCACGCCCGTCGAGCAGGTCGTCGGGAGGTTGCCGTCGGTCCACGAGGTGGCGGTCGTCGGCCGACCCGATGCGGAATGGGGCCACCGCGTGGTGGCCCTCGTCGTCCCCGCCGACCCCGCCGCGCCGCCGACCCTCGACGAGGTGCGCGCCGCCGTGCGCGCCGAGCTACCGGCCTACTGCGCACCTCGCGAGCTCGAGCTCGTCGGGTCGTTGCCCCGAACCGCACTCGGCAAGGTGATCCGCGCCGAGCTCAGTTGACCGGTCGCCAGTCCTCGGGCAACGACGTGCGCGGCACCAGGAACGTCGCGACGACGCCCCCCGACCCCACGGGCTGGGCGAGGCGCACGCTGGCGGGCTCGGGACGTTCGTCGCCATCGAGGACCACCGCCCCGACCGACCACCGCTCCCCCTCGATCCACGCGAGCCCGGAGCTGTCGGGCGCCCACTGGAGCATGTAGGGGTCCGACCACAGGGAGCCGATGCGCCAGGAAAGCTCGGGCCCGGACGGGAGCGGGTGCACGGCGAGTCGGAGTTCCCCGTCAGCTGCGAGCACGAGTGCCACCGCCGAACCGTCGGGCGCGGGGAGCGCCCGACGCACCGCCCGGCCCGCGTCGACCGTGCCGACGTCGACGCTCGTGCCGTTCACGAGGTCGTCGAGGAACAGGCGACACACGAGCACCTCGTCGCAGGTGCGGCGCACGAGACGGCCGTGGGAGACGCCGAGGGCGGTGCCGAGAGCGTGGCGGCGTGCCTGGCCCGACGGATCGAGCAGGTAGATGCCGTCGCCGGTGTTGACGACGAGTGAGCCGTCGACGACCCCGACCGGAGGTTCCTGGGCACCGGGCGGGAGGACGTGGCGGGCGATCGTCCCGTCGGGCTCGAGCACCCCGTAGTGGGACCCCGGCTGAGAGGACTCGGTGCCCCAGAGGTGCACGAGATCGTCGACCCCGGGCCAGACGGGATCGAACTCGGTCGTGTCGAGCCTGACCCATGCCCCGGGAGGGCCCGCCTCCAGCCGGTACACCGAACCGTTGTTGGACCGGCTGACCAAGGTCGAACCGGTCCACCAGATGCCCTGTGACGCGCCGGTCGGGAGCCCCTCGCCGAGGACGAGCTCCGCACCCGTCGCGAGGTCGGCGACGGTCACGGTGGCGCCGGGACCGCGGACGCTGACGATCGCCATCCCGAGCACCGGGTCGAGCCTCACGTCCTCGGCGAGGACCGGGCCGGGCTCGTCGGCGGATCCTGGCACCCTCGGTCGCGAGGGCGGTCCCGGCCGCGAGGGCGACGGCCGGGTCGTCGTGGTGGTCGTGGAGGCAGCCGCGGGGTCGCCGTCGTCGCTCCCTCCGGCGACGAGCGACAGGACGATCACGACGGCGACGAGCGCCAGCACGACCATGACCGCCGTGCCGATCGAACGATCGGGTGGCGGCTCGTCGGCACGGGACGCGGGCCCGTCGGTGTCGAGATCGAGCACCGGGACGGCGTCACGCTCGAGGGCCGCACCGCAGGCGGCGCAGTACCTCGCCCCCACCCCGTGCGGTGCACCGCACGCTCGACACACGGCTTCGCCCACACCGCCGACGTTACAAGCCAGACTGGGGCGGTGGACCCGCGCCCTCCCGACCCCGACCGGACCTCCGGCGATCCCCACCGGCCGAGCCCGCTCGGCGATCCCGACCGGCCGAGCCCGCTCGGCCGGAAGGCCCTCATCCTCGGCCCGATCCTCGTCGCGGTCGGGATCGTGCTGTGGCTCCTCCGGTTCCCCCCGTGGGTCACCGTCGGCGCGCTGCTGCTCTTCCTGATCTGGCTGCTGATCGACGGCTGAGCGCGGCGCCGCTCGGACGGGTCGCTCAGGACAGCACCGCGGCGATCAGCCCGGTGGCGGTGGTGAGGACGAGGGCCACGACGCAGACGACCGCGACCCACCAGGCCAGCGGGTTGCGCTGCTTCATCGACGGGAGCTCGTCGGGATCGGGCGGTCGGGTCACACGTCCGGTCACGGGGGCGAGCCTATCCCCCGCCGCGGAGCGTGGAGCCACCGTCGACGACGATGACCTCACCGGTGATCCACGACGCGAGGTCCGACGCGAGGAACAGCACCGCGTTCGCGATGTCCTGGGGCTCGCCGATGCGGCCGAGCGGCGTGCGGCTGCCGATCGCCGCCTCGTTCGGCTCCCACAACGCCCGCGCCATGTCGGTCTTCACGAGACCCGGCGCGACGGCGTTGACCCGAACGGTCGGCGCCAGCTCGTTCGCGAGCAACCGGGTCTGGTGGATGAGCCCGGCCTTGGTCATGTTGTAGATGCCGATGCCCGAGGCGGCGGAGAACGCCCCGATCGACGCGATGTTCACGATGCTGCCGCCCGGGCGATCCTTCATCGAGGCGTGCCAGGCGTGGTGCGACCACACCAGCGGCCCGCGGAGGTTCACCTCGAGGGTCTTGTCGTAGCGGGGCAGGTCGATGTCGATCGACCGTCCGGCGTAGGGGTTCGTCGCCGCGTTGTTGACGAGGATGTCGATGCCGCCGAAGCGTTCGACGGTGGCCTCGACGCAGGCCCGCGCCGCATCGGGGTCGCCCGCGTTGGCGGCGAACACCGCCGTCGTGCCGCCGATCTCCTCGGCGGCCGCCTCGAGCGCCTCCTGCTTGCGCGACGAGAGCATCACCGCGGCGCCTCGTGCGGCGAGCGAGGCTGCGATGGCTTTGCCGATCCCTTTGGACGCGCCCGTGACGAGCGCGACCTTCCCCCCGTAGTCGATGTCCATGGGCAGGACAGTAGCGGCTGGTCAGGAGCGGCTCGTCCGGCCCCACTCGCCGCGGTGGACCACCTCGTCGAGGGGTCGGCGCGGGCGACCGGCCGACCGCCCGGCACGATCGCCGCCGTCGGGGTGGCCGATGGCGATGGCGCCGATGGCCCGCCGTCCGGGGGGCACGCCGAGCCGTTCACGCAGCACCTCCTCGCCCCGGAAGATGCCGAAGAAGAGGGCGCCGAGCCCGGCGTCGACCACGCCGTGGAGCAGCGACATGACGACGAACGCGGTGTCGACGGTCCAGTACGGGACCGGCCAGGCCTCGTCGCCCTCGCCGAGCCCGGTGCGGGCCTTGTCGGGCTCCGCGTAGCGGGCGACGTAGCGGTCGGGGTCGGCGAAGGGCAGCACGAGCACGGGCGCCCGCAACAGACCCGGCCACGCGAAGCGCTCGCGCCGTGGGGCGGGAAGGGTGATGTCCCAGAACCGGGCCGTCTGCTCGGGGCCCTCGAGCACGACGAGGTCGCGACCCTGGCTGTTCCCTGCCGAGGGAGCCCGCAGGGCATCGGCGAGGAGCTGGTCGAGCAGTTGGGGGTCGACGGGCTCGTCGGTGAACGAACGCACCATCCGGCGGCGCCGGACCACGTC
>CAZAVX010000009.1:50073-53988 GCA_964488835.1 uncultured Iamiaceae bacterium
GGCCGGCGCGAGATGGCGGAGCGCGGCGAGCTGCTCTTGGACGTGGGGCCGTGAGAGGCGGCGGGCCGCGGCGTCGTAGGCGGCGACGGCGACCGGTTCGAGATCGTGGTCGCGCATCGCGTTGAGGCGCTGGGCGGCGACCTCCTCGGGGCCGGGACGGAGCTCGAGGAGCGTGCGTCCCGAGGCTCGGACCTCCTCACACCCCCGGTCGATGCCCCGGTTGACCGAGGTGCGGACGGACCGACCGACCGCTCCGGGAGGCCGCGCGGGGTCGAAGCCCATCGGCGCCGAGGCGATGACGACCTGCGGACCGGCGAGCGCCGCCAGGTCGAGGTTCGTCGTGGAGTGGACGCCGCCGTCGACGAGCGTGCGCCGGCCGAAGCGGATCGGCTGGTAGAAGCCGGGGATCGCGCAGGAGGCGAGGACCGCCCGCGAGAGCGGCGGACGGTCGTCGCGGCGGCCGAGGACGAGGCGTCGACCGGTCTCGACGTCGACCGTGCAGAGCCACAGCGGCTGCGCGGGCCACTCGTCGGCGAGGCCGGTGCCGAGGTCGGCCTCCTCCTCGTCGAGGCTCAGGAAGCCGCCGGGGAACAGCCGGCGGGCGACGGGCGGCACGGGGAGGAGCGGCACGCGCACCACCGACCGGGTGAGCACGTAGGCCGAGCCCATGCTGCGCCGCACCAGTTGGGACGGGGTGCGCCACGCCCGCCGGAAGAGGTCGGCACGACCGAGGTCGTCGGCCGCGGGGAGGTCGGCCGTGCGGGTCACGATGCCCCAGATCTCCCGTGGCGACCAGCCGAGACGCAACAGGGCCCCCACGACCGATCCGGCCGAGGTGCCGATGACGAGCTCGGCCGACGCGGGATCGACGCCGCCCACCTCCGCGAGCGCGCAGATCACCCCGGCATGGGACGCCATGCCCACGCGCCCGCCCGCGCCGAGCACGAGGGTGAACCCGGGGCCGGGCTCGGCATGTTGCCGCAGCGGCACTCAGGCCAGCTTCGCGAGATCCTCGGCCATCGCCCACCCGAACGCGATCAGCGAGTCGCCTCGCGAGCGGTCGAGGGGCTCGAAGAACTCGGCGACACCGGCCGGGATCGCCTCGGGCTTGAGGCTCTCGTGGTCGATGACACAGGGCTGGGAACCGTCGCCCTTCGCCACGAAGGTGCGGTCGTCGTAGTTGGCGCTGTCGATGCCGAAGCGCTTGGCCAGCCGGCGACCCCACGCCCGCTCCTCACCCGAGGCCTTGTGGTCGGGGCGCGGCACGATGTCGTCGAGCTGCCGGAACGCCTCGAACCCCGCCGGGTCGGCGAAGCGGGCGCCGACGAGCACGTCTTCGTCGGGGAAGGCGAGCACGGCACGGCGCAGCTGGTCCTGCACGATGCCCCGGAGGATGGAGTCGCGCTTGGAGGTGCGCTTCACCGACGCGACGCCGATCAGCACGCTCGGCGTGCCGCCGATGCGCTCGAGGGTGCTGAACGAGAAGCCCTTCAGCTTGCCGTTGTCGCGAGCGAGGGTGATGAGCACCCATTCCTCGGCCTGCTTGGACAGCAGCCCGACTCCGATCTCGGCCTCCCCCTCTGCGCACACGTCCGCCAGCTCTCCGAAGTCTGCGTCGCTGAGTGCGGTGCAGTCCTTGGTCTCGATCTCGATCGCCATGCCCTGCTGGTACCCCCAGGAATGGTGGACGGACGACCCCACTAGTCCAGTAGGTCCCGGACGTTCGTGCAACTCGCGTCGTGGGGGCTCAGCGCAGCCAGACCGAGAACCTCGCGACCTCGTCGAACCCGAGCCGCCGGTAGATCGGCTCGCCGTCGGGCGTGGCCTGGAGCCAGGCGAGGCCGCTGTCGTGGCCGGCGGCGAGGCGGAGCGCCGCCGTGGTGAGCGCCGCGCCGATGCCCCGCCGGCGGTGGCTGGGGCGGACCGCGGCGCCGAGGATGGCCGCGGGGTCGTCGAGGTGCACGGTGACCGATCCGACGACCGGCGCGCCCGGCGCTCGCTCGTCGCGCGCCACGAGGACGGCGGCCTCCGGATCGGCGAACATCGCCGAGGCGACCAGGCCCCGTGCCGTCTCGACCGGCATGTCGAAGGCTTCCGTCTGCAGCTCGACGACGGCATCGCGCTGGGTGCTGACCGCCAGCTCGATCGCGACTCCCTCGGGCAGTGGAGCGAGCTCGCGAGCGGTGGTGCCGACCATCGCCGGACGGGTGACCACCACGCGAAAGCCACGGGACTCGAGGATGGCCTCGATGTCGGGGTGCGCCCCCTCGGCGAGGTCGAAGGCGGGACGCCATCCCGCCCGTTCGATGCACACCTCGGCGGCGATGACCGAGGCCTCCGGGTCGTCGACCGGCCCGTCGACGAGCGCGACCTGCTGGGTCTGGTCGCGCACGCCGCTGAGAACGACGGTGATGCCGCCGAGGCGGCGTACCTCGCTGCGCGGCACCCATCCCACCTGGCGCACCCAGCTGCGGACGAGCCCCCGCTCGACGAGGGCGACCGCGTCGGCGCGGTCCACCTACAGGACGATCGCGTCGGGGCCGAGCAGCTCGCGCAGCTCGCCGACCAGGCCGTTCTCGCTGCTGACCGAGAACTCGTCGGGCAGTCGGACGACGAGGGCGTCGCCGAGGTGGAGGAACACCTCCGAGTCGCCGGGGTGGCGGGTGAGCAGCGACTTCAGCGACCGCGACATGGCGTCGGAGAGCGCGGCGGGCACGCGGATGCGCAGCGGCGGGGCACCGTCGGTGAGCGATCCCTCGAACAGCTCGATGTCCATCGCCATGAGCTTCGGGACGTCGTCGCGCTTGTCGACCCGTCCACGCACGCACACGACGCGGTCGTTCTCGAGCAGGTGCCCGTACTGCTGCATGGTCTTCGGGAAGACCATCACCTCGGTGGAGCCGTTGAGGTCCTCGAGGGTGAACACCGCCATGAGGTCGCCCTTCTTCGTCCACTTGCGGGCGAGGTTGGTGACGATGCCCCCGCAGGTCTTCATCGACCCTTCCTCGGCCTCGGCGAGGTCGACGATGCTGCAGTCGGTGCGCCGCCGCAGTGCAGCCTCGGCGCCCATGAGCGGATGGTCCGACACGTAGAGCCCGAGCATCTCCTTCTCGAAGGCGAGGCGGGTCATCTTGTCGAACTCGAGGTCGGGGATGGGGATGCGCTCGTCGAAGACCGCGCCGTCGTCGGCCTCGCCGAAGAGGGTCATCACGCCCATGTCGCGCTCGCGTCGACGGGCGACGGTGGCGTCGATGATCTGCTCGAAGACGGCGAGCAGGCCCTGGCGCGGGTGCCCGAGCGAGTCGAACCCGCCGGCCTTGATGAGCGATTCGAGGGTGCGCTTGTTCAGCACGCTGAGGTGCACCCGCTCGCAGAAGTCGTAGAAGTCGCTGAAGGGCCCGTTCTCCTCGCGCTCGGCGATGATGTGGGCGACGAGGCCCTCCCCCACGTTGCGCACGGCGGAGAGACCGAACGAGATCGAGCCCCCGCGCCCACCGTCGGGGTCGGGCACGGCGGAGAAGTCCGAGGCCGAGACGTTCACGTCGGGCACGAGCACCTCGACGCCCATCGCCCGGCACTCGGCGAGGTACACCGCGGCCTTGTCGAGGTTCGTCTTCACGCTCGTGAGCAGCGCGGCGAAGTACTCGACCGGGTAGTGCGCCTTCAGGTAGGCGGTCTGGTAGGCGATGAGCCCGTAGCCGTAGGAGTGGCTCTTGTTGAACGCGTAGTCGGCGAACGGCTCGATGATGTCGAACCACTTCTTGCCGAGCTCCCGCCCGTACCCGTAGGCCTCACACCCGTCCTCGAACTTCGCCCGCTCCTTGGCGATGAGCGCCCGGTCCTTCTTCCCGCAGGCCTTACGGAGGTTGTCGGCTTCGGCGAGGGTGTAGCCCGCGAACTTCTGGGCGATCCGCA
>CAZAVX010000010.1:0-7636 GCA_964488835.1 uncultured Iamiaceae bacterium
TCAGACGCCCTTGGCCATGTTGGCGAACCGGGTGTAGTGGTCGAGGAAGGCCAGGCGGGTGATGCCGGTGGGGCCGTTGCGGTGCTTGGCGACGATGATCTCGGCCGTGCCCCGGTCGGCGGAGTCGGGGTGGTACACCTCGTCGCGGTAGATGAACATCACGACGTCGGCGTCCTGCTCGATGGAGCCCGACTCACGCAGGTCGGCGAGCACGGGCCGCTTGTCCTGGCGCATCTCGAGTGCCCGGGAGAGCTGGGACAGCGCGACCACCGGCGTCTCGAGCTCGCGGGCGAGGATCTTCAACTGGCGGCTCATCTCCGACACCTCGACCTGGCGGTTCTCGGCGCTCGACCGGCCGGTCATCAGCTGGAGGTAGTCGACGACGATGAGCCCGAGATCGCCGACGCGGCTCTTCAGCCGCCGGGCCTTGGAGCGGATCTCCATGACCGTGACGTTGGGGTTGTCGTCGATCCACAGCGGCGCCTCGGCGAGACGGCCGGTGGCGTGGGCGATCTTCGTCCAGTCGGCCTCGGCGAGCTTGCCGTTGCGCACCCGGGTGGAGTCGACGCGGGCCTCGGCGCAGACGATTCGCTGGGTGAGCTCGAGCTGGCTCATCTCGAGGGAGAAGAACATCACCGGCTTGTGCGACTCGAGCGCGGCGTGGGTGGCCATGCCGAGGGCGAAAGCGGTGTTGTGGGTGACCACCATCGAGCGGCCCGCGAGGTAGAGCGACGAGGGCGCGTCGACGGTGATGCAACGCACGGGCACCGACGGCACCGGCTCGACCTCGACGATGGCCCGGCACGCCGCCGATCCCTCGACGGTGGCGAGGGTGGCCGCGAGCTGACGGGCCTTGCGACCGAGGCGGAACACCTGCTGGCCGGCCCGCCACGCGACCCGGTGGACGAGCGCGGCGCCGTGGGGTCGGACGAGCTCCTGGTCGTGGACGGGAGGGGGGCACTCGCCGAGCGAGCACACCAGCTCGTGGACCTGGGCGGCGAGGACGGCGTCGGCGGTGAACAGCTCGACGGTGTGGTCGGCGTCGGTGGCGATGGTGGCGTCGTTGTCGAGCAAGCCCTGGAGCAGTGCGAGCCGCTGGTGCGGCGCCGCACGCAGGTAGCGCGCGGGGATGCGGCGCGGCGCGCTGCCGAGCAGGCCGAGCTGGGCGAGCTCGGTGGACAACCGGCGGGAGCCGTCGTGGTAGCCCGCCCGCGCGAACTCCGCCGTGAAGTGCGCGAGGTCGTCGGGCGACCGATGGCCCTCGACCGCGCCGTCGGGCGACCCCCCGCTCAGCCAGCAGCCGAGCACGTAGGGCTCGACGGGGAGGTCGACCTCGGGGAGCTGGAGGGCACCGGCGATCGGCACCGCCCAACGCGGTGAGCCAGAGGGATCGTGGATGCCCCACTCGACGAGATCGGCGGTGGTGCACACCTGCTCGGGCGCGGCGGGATCGGCCAGGCTGCGGACCGCCCACTGGTGCTCGGCGTCGGCCACGAGGGAGGAGCCGTCGGCGAACCGCACCCGATAGCAGCTGCGCTCGACGTACACCGGCGAGGTGTAGGTGACCGTGGTGGGCGCCCCGGTGTCGTCGAACACTCGCTGGCCGACCTCGAGCTCGCCCATCGTGGTCCACCCGGTGGGCGTGGGCACCGGGGTGTCGAGCGCGAGCGCCTTGCCCATGGCGGGCCGGGCCCCCACCACATAGAGGGCGTTGGGCTGGAGCCCCGAGAGGAGATCGTCGAGGTCGTGGTAGCCGCTCGGCACGCCGGTGATGGCATCGCCGCGGTCGTAGAGCGCCTCGAGGCGGTCGAGATGCAGGTCGAGCAGGTCGCGGATGGGCGCGAGCGTGTCGGTGACCCGGCGCTGGGCCACGTCGAAGACGAGCGACTCGGCGAGGTCGACGACCTTGGTGACGTCCTCGGGGATCTCATAGCCCAACTCGGCGATCTCACCCGCCACGCCGATGAGCCGCCGCAGCAGCGCGAGCTCCTCGATGATGCGGGCATAGCGCGAGGCGTTCGACACCGCCGGCGTGGACCCCTGCATCGCGAGGAGCGTGGCCGAGCCGCCGATGGCGTCGAGGAGCTCGACGCGTTGGAGCTCGGCGGCGACGGTGACCACGTCGACCGGCTCACCCGCCGAGTAGAGGGCGCTGATGGCCTCGAAGATGTGCCCGTGGGACGGCTTGTAGAAGTCGCCCGGCCCGACGAGCTCGACCGCATCCGCAATGGCCTCGCGCGACAGGAGCATCGCTCCGAGCAGCGACTCCTCGACCTCGAGGTTGTGTGGCGGTGTGCGGCTGCTCGAGCGCCGGGCAGCAGGTTCGTCGGAGATCGCCATGGCGAGTGCCATCCTGCAGGAGAGAGGCTGGGGAAAACTAGAGGGCGAAGGTTCTGGACGAGGCGACGGATCCTGTGGACAGGCACCCCCATCGTGTGGGCCACCGAGGCGGGACGGGTGGATGGTGCGAGGGCGCGCGGGACCAGACCCGCCCCAGCACGGGGCTGGGACGAGCTGGTCGCGCCAGGATGGCGGCGGCCGCCCTGTGGACGGCCCCGCCGGACTACTGCGCGGTGACCTCGACGGTGACCGGGAACTCGACCTCGGCGTGGAGCTTCGCCGGCACGGTGTGGGTGCCGACGGTCTTGATGGGCTCGTCGAGGTGGAGCTGACGGCGGTCGAGCTCGATGCCGGTCTGGGCCAGCACCGCCTCGGCGATGTCGGCGGTGGTGACCGAGCCGAAGAGCTTGCCCTCGCCACCGGCCTTCGCCGAGATGGTGATCACGGTGGGCACCAGCTTGCTGGCGATGTCCTGGGCGGCGGCGCGGGCTGCCGCATCCTTGATGTCGCGCGAGCGACGCATCGCCTCGGCCTGGGCCTCGGCACCCTTGGTGGCGATGAGCGCGAGCCCCTTCGGCAGGAGGAAGTTGCGGGCGTAGCCGTCGGCGACGTCGCAGATGTCGCCCTTGTTGCCGATGCCGTCGACATCGGAGCGCAGAACGACCTTCACTCCTCGCCTCCTTCGGTGGTCTCGTCGGTGTCGATCGTCTCGTCGACGGAGGTGTCGGCGAGCTCCTCACCGCTGGTGCCCGGCGGCGGTGCCGTGGGACGCGGCGGCGGGCCGTCGGCACGACCGCCACGCTCGCCGCGGTCGGAGCGCTGGCCCCGCTGGGTGGTGACGCGGCTCGTGTAGGGCAGCAGTGCCATCTCGCGCGCGTTCTTGATGGCCCGGGCCACCTCGCGCTGCTGCTGGGCGTCGTTGCCCGTGACTCGACGGGCCCGGATCTTGGCCCGGTCGGACTGGAACCGCCGAAGCAGGTTGACGTCCTTGTAGTCGACGTACTCGACCCGCTCCTGGGTGAGCAGGCTCACCTTCTTCTTGCTGCGGCGGGCGTTGTCCTTGTTCTTGCCCCGCTTGGGGGTCGACTTCGCCATCAGAAGGGCTCCTCGTCGCTGTCGTAGGGCGGCGGCTCGTTGGCGATGGGTCGGCCACCGCCGCCGCCGGAGCGACCACCGTCGCTCCGCTTGTCGTTCTTGGTGATGGTGGCCGAGGCCCACTTGAGGCTGGGCGCGACCTCGTCGGCGATGATCTCGACCTTCGAGCGCTTCTCGCCGTCCTGGGTCTCCCACGACCGCTGCTGGAGCGTGCCGTAGATGACGACCCGGGTGCCCTTGGTGACGGACTCGGCGACGTTCTCGGCCAGGTCGCGGAAGCAGGTGACGTCGAAGAACGAGACTTCGTCGTCGCCGTCCTGCTTGCGACGGTTCCACGCCAGCCCGAAGCTGGCGACGGCCATGCCCCCGGGCGTGAAGCGCAGTTCGGGGTCGCGGGTGACGTTCCCCACGACCGTGACGGTGTTGTCGAATGCCATTCGGGATCTCCGTTCCCTAGCCGGCCGTGGCCGGTGCGGCATCCCCGCCGAGCAGGCCGCGGCGGGCCGCCTCGTGATCGGGGAGCCGGAGGATCTTGTGGCGGATGGTTTCGTCCGCGAGACGGAGGAAGCGATCGACCTCGTCGAGGTTGGTGGCCTCGGTGACGATCTCGAGCACGACGTAGAAGCCCTCGTGCTGGTGGTTGATCTCGTAGGCGAACCGGCGCACGCCCCACTTGTCGGTGGTGGCGACGGTGCCTCCGTCGGCGGCGGCGATCTCGCCGACCCGATTGATGAGACCTTGGATGACGGATTCCTCGAGCTCGGCGTCGAGGATGATCATGAGTTCGTACGCTCGCATGAGGAGCGCATCACCTCCCTGTGGACCCGGCAGCGCCGGGGCCCCGCACGGTGCGGAGCAGGGCCATCGAATGGACCGGGAGATGCTACCGGAAGCCGGGCCCGATGACCTCATCACCATGATGAGGAGGGGGTGTGACACTTTGCGTGCCACACCCCCTCGACTGCCGTGTCAGTGCCCGGGACCGACCCGGGCACCCGTGATCACGAGGCGATCCAGGCCTGGTGGAGGATCACCCGCGCGTCGACCGTGCCGTTGCCCATCGAGCCCGAGGGGAGGCGCCAGTCGGCGATACCCCGGACATCGCCACGCCACGCCACGTAGGTGGCCGTGCCGACACCCCACGTGAGCGGGACGTTCTCGTTGGCGATGATGTTGATGCGCTCGGCGGCGGCGTAGCGCTCCTCGAAGTCGATCGAGGTCTTCATGATCTGGAGGGCCTCGTCGATCTCGGGGTGGGTCCAATTCATGAAGTTGCCGGGCGTCGACTCCGGTGGCCCGAAGATGCTCTGGAACGAGCTGAGAGGATCGCCCTCGCCCGCGCCGATGCGCCAGCAGTTGATCATGTAGTTGCCCGACCAGGGCGGGTTCTGCTCGCCGCTGCCGACCGCGTTGGCGATGTGGGTCGCCTGCTCGACGGTCTCGAGATGGACGACGATGCCGATGTCGCCCCACAGCTGCTGGACGAGCTGGCTCACCTCGATGAGGCTCGGGTCGGGCGGACAGTTGTAGGTGACCTCGATCGGGTCGCCCGGCGCCCGGCCGTCGGAGCGGTTCGGGTCCATCCGGTACTCCTCGACGAGGGCGATGCCCGCCTCCACGTCGCGGCCCGCGGCGCCCGGGTAGGCAGCCGACGCCGCCTCGGAGAACCACGGGCTGTACTCGCTGAAGAACGTCGTGGTGTACGGGACGAGCCCGTCGTCGCCGAGCACGACCGCCACCGCTTCGGAGTCGCCCGCGTAGGCCATCGCCCGACGGATGCGCACGTCGTCGACCGGTGGCACGAGCGTGTTGAAGATCGAGGCGCCCGAGGTGTTGCCCGACCAGGCGTTGCCGCCGAAGTTGCCGGTCTCGACGAGGGCGAGGAGGTCCTTGATGGTGCTGCCGCGGAGGCTGCTGACCACCTGCACGGTGTCGGCCTCGAGGCTGGCGGTACGGCTGTCCTCGTCGGGGACCGGCCGGAACTCGACCTCGTCGAGATACGGCAGCTCGCGGCCCTCGGTGTCGACACGCCAGTAGTCCGGATTGCGGGTGGCGACGAACCGGTCGTCGCGGCGCCACTCCTGGAACACGAACGGGCCGGTGCCGACCGGTGCCTCGCCGAGCTGCTCGCCGAGCTGCTCGTAGGCCGTCGGCGAGGTGGGCCATCCGACGGCGCCCCGGAGGAGGTCGGGGAACGCGGCGTTGGTCTCCGAGAGGTGCCAGACGACGGTGAGCTCGTCGACGACCTCGAGGTCGGTGACACCGGTGGACTGGAGCGTGCCGTAGGTGAGCGACGAGTCGACGTTGTGGAGCGTGTCGAAGTTCCACTTCAGCGCCTCGGCATCGAACGGCGTGCCGTCGTGGAAGGTGACGTCGGGTCGGAGCGTCATCGTCCACTCGGTGAGGTCGTCGTTCGGTTCGAGCGACTCGGCGAGGTTCGGCTCCCACTCGCCGTCCTCGTTCAGCACGATGAGCGGGTCGTAGATCGCCATGGCCACGGTGACGCCCGACGAGGCGAAGGACCCGGTGCCGGGCAACCAGTTGTTGGTCTCGGCTTCGAGGGCGACGACCAGCTTGCCGCCGTACTGGGGCTCGTCGTCACCGCCCTCGTCGCCTTCGTCGTCGGACTCGTCGTCCCCGCCGCCGGCGGCGGTGGTGGACGTGGTGTCGTCGGCGGTGCCGCCGCCGTCGTCGTCACCACACGAGGTGGCGACGAGCGCGAGACAGAGCACCAGAGCGAGGCAACGCATCAGGCGCCGCAGGTGATCGGACATTCCGGACCCCCCCAGGTCGGTGTGTGGAACGCGCCGCGTACCCTAGCCGGTGATCGACGACCATGTGCCGTCCGTCACACTTCGTGGTCTCCTGGCTACCCGAGGGCGAGCTCGCCCGCAGCGACGAGCCAGTCGAGCAGCCCCGCCGAGGGCACGAGCACGGTGCGCTGGTCGACCAGCGAGCCCGACGCCACGACCACTCGGTCGCCGTCGTCGAGGCGGACCGTGAGGTTCGACACGCCGGGCTCGGAACCTCCCTTGAACCACGCGGTGACACCGTCGGCGTCGACCACCTCGGGCGGGGCGGCGAGGATGTCGGCGAGCGGCTCGAGTCCGGGCCACTCGGCCAGCTCGCCGAGCACGACCATCGCCCGGCAGAGATCGGCCGGCGACGCGAACCACTCGACCTCGTCGATGAGCACGGGCGTCGGCGAGAACCGTTCGAGGCCGGGCAGGGGCAGGCCGGTCCACTCGTCGAGCAGGGCCCGCCGCTCGTCGCGGTCCCCGTCGACGTAGGCGGCGAGGGGCTCCTCGCCCACGCCGTCGAGCTTCATCAGGAACATCTCGCGGGTGGTGAGGAACGGCTGGTTCCGCTCGGGGGCCGCATGGCCCATCTCCACCATCGCCGCCTCGACCGCCTCCCGTCCCACCAGGTCGACGAGGTGGTCGGTGGCCGTGTTGTCGCTCTGCGAGATCATCGCGGTCGCGTGCTCGAGCACCGTGCGCTCGGTGCCCGCGGGCAGCTCGTGGAACGTGCCGGACGGATGGCTCTTCAGCTCGTCGCGGATCGGCACCGGCTGGTCCCAGGTGAGGTCGCCGTCGAGGATCGCCGTGGCGACGGCGCCGAGCACGTAGAGCTTCGCGGTGGAGCCGACGGGCCCGACGCGCTCGGGGTCGACCGCCGCCACGGGACGGCACTCGCCGTTCACCACCTGGGCCACGAGAAGGGAGGCCCGCTCGGCGAGAGGCGGCCACGCAGCCTCGACGTCGGCGATGCTCTCGGGAGGCAGCGGGGTGGGGATCGCCGGCGTGAACAACAGGCCGGTGAGGCGATGGGGCGGTCCGGGCTCGACGAGCAGCTGGACCTGCATGACCTCGGAGCCGAGCTCGACGAGCACGGCGAGCTCGTGCTCGCCCGCGTGGACCATCTCGACGAGGTCGCCGGCCTCGCCCACCGACCCGAGCACCGACTGCACGCCCGACGCCGGGATGCTCGCGAGGAACGTCTCGTCGAACCGGGCGGTGACCTCGTCGAGGTCCGGCTCGGTGCCCGCGTGGTCGAGGACCCACCGCAGCGCCTCGCCCGCCGGCGACTCGGGGATCTCCACCGGCGGCCGCTCCGACGGCGTGGCCGCGGTGGAGTCCGCGGTCGATGGCCCAGCGGGACCGTCGCCGCGCTCGGCAGCACCATTGCCGCCGCGCTCGGC
>CAZAVX010000010.1:7736-50725 GCA_964488835.1 uncultured Iamiaceae bacterium
GCTCGGCAGCACCATTGCCGCCGCGCTCGGCGGTGTCATTGCCGCCGCGCTCGGCGGTGTCATTGCCGCCGCGCTCGGCGGTGCACCCCGCGGCAACCAGCGCGACGGCGACGGCGGACGCGACGAGGATGGCGAGGCCCGTCCGGCGCCTCATGGGACGGCGACGGGCAGCGTCTCCACCGCGAGTCGGGACCCCACCCTCAGCCCGAACGCCTCGAGCTCGCCCTGGGGCACCTCGACGGCCCACCGGTAGGGGGCGTCCGGCAGGTAGTCGGGGCAGTCGACCGCCGCGGGGCACGGCTCCATGTCGTGCACCGTGACGACCACGCCAGTGGCGTCGACGAAGGCGATCGACAGCGGGAGGTAGGTGTTCCCCATCCAGAAGCCGCCGGTGGTGTCCTCGGGGAACACGAAGATCATCCCGTCGTAGTCGCCGATGCCGTCGACCTCCATCAGCCCCCGTGAGCGCAGCGCGAGCGTGTCGGCGACGAGCACGCACCGCTCGAGGGGCCCCTGGTCGCCGACCACGACGACCACGGTCGACCCGAACCCGACGAACGGCTCCACCGGCGGCGGGCACGGGGTGGCGCCGTCGATGGTGGCGGCCTCGACGGGGTCGCCGACGAGCTCGGGACGCTCGCCGGTGGGCACACATCCGACGAGCGCGACGAGCGCGACGACGAGCGCGACGACCCCGCGCCGGAACTCGCGCCGAGGAGGGACCGCCGATCGGGGGGTGGGAGACCTCACCCCGAGATCGTGCCACCTCCGTAGAGCCCGAGCGCGTCGGCCTCGACCTCGGACATGTGGTAGCTCTCGCCGTCGGCGGGGAACGCCCCGCTGCGGACGTCGGCCGCGTAGGCCTCGAGCCCGGCGACGCCGTCGGCCTTCAGCGACGCGTAGCGACGCACGAACTTGGGGGTGACCCGGTCCTCGATGCCGAGCACGTCGTGGAACACGAGGACCTGTCCGTCGCAGTGGGGCCCGGCGCCGATGCCGATGGTGGGCACGTCGATCGACTCGGTGATCATCTCCGCGACGTTGTCGGGGATGCCCTCGAGCACGATGGAGAAGCACCCGGCCGCGGCGAGGGCCTTCGCGTCGGACACCAGGGCGAGGGCCGCCTGGCTGGTCTTGCCCTGCACCTTGAAGCCGCCCATCTGGTGCATCGACTGGGGGGTGAGGCCGATGTGACCCATCACGGGGATCTCGGCGTCGACGATGGCCTCCACCATGGGGACCCGCTTGGCGCCGCCCTCGAGCTTCACGGCCTGGGCGCCGGCGCGCACGAGCGTGGCGGCGTTGCGCACGGTGTCCTCCACCCCGAGGTGGTAGCTCAGCCACGGGAGGTCGGCGATCACGAGCGGGTCGGGCTCGGCGCGAGCGACCGCGGCCACGTGGTGCGCCATGTCGTCGACGGTGACCTGGAGCGTGTCGCGGTACCCGAGCACCACCATGGCGACCGAGTCGCCGACGAGGATGAGGTCGATGCCGGCCTCCGACGCCATGCGCGCCGACGGCGCGTCGTAGGCGG
The DNA here is from genome assembly GCA_964488835.1 of uncultured Iamiaceae bacterium. GTDB lineage: Bacteria > Actinomycetota > Acidimicrobiia > Acidimicrobiales > SKKL01 > SKKL01. The sequence continues at coordinate 9,271 of CAZAVX010000010.1, forward strand.
TGACCATCACCAGTGGGTCGGTCCCGTTGCGTACCTTGCGGGCGCGGACCTGCGGTGCGGTGAGCGTGCTCATGGCGAGCCTCCTTGTGATGTCCCGTCCAACGCCCCTCGGCTGTCGGCGGTACCCCTCACGCTACCCACCTCGCTCGTTCGTCTCCACTCCCCACCGCTCCTGACCGCTCCCGTCCACTCCCGACCACTCCCACCGCCGCGCGCACCCCCCCTCGCTCCGCTCGCCCCGACCTGGTGGCGCGAACGCGCCGCATCGCCGCGTTCGCGCCACCGGTTCGGCGCGGACGGCACCAGGACCTACGGGCTCTCCTCGGTGGCGGTGGTGGTCGTCGTCGGTTCGGTCGTGGTGGAGGAGGTCGAGGTGGTGGTGCCCGAGCCGGGATCGGTGGTGGTCGTCGTGGCGTCGGGATCGTCGGGATCGTCCGGGTCGTCGGTGTCGGTGTCGTCGTCGGTGTCGTCGTCGGTGGTCGTCGTCGTGTCGTCCGGCTCGGTGTCCTCGGTGAACGGCGGACACAGGTCGATCGGCGTGTCGGGATCGGTGGTGTCGGTGGAGTCGACCGGGCAGTTGAGCTCGGGCTGGGTCGTGGTGGTGGACGGCACCTGCACCGCGGGGAACGGGCAGGGCTCGGACCCCTCGGTGGCGCGGGTCATGAACGCGCTCCACATCTGGGCGGGGAACGACCCACCGGTGACCGAGATGCCCCGGAAGTTCTCCATCAGCCGGGGATTGCCCGCCTCGTCGGTGTCGGGGTAGCCCATCCACAGCGCAGTGGTGAGGTGGCAGGTGTAGCCGACGAACCAGGCGTCGCGGTTGTTCGTCGTCGTGCCGGTCTTGCCGGCCACGTGCTGGCCGGGCACGGCCGCGGCACGACCGGTGCCGCCCGCGACGACCCCTTCGAGCGCGTGGGTGACCATGTCGGCGGTCTCGGGGTCGAGCACCCGCTCGCCGTCGGGGCTCACGTCGAGGATCGTGCGGCCCGACGAGTCGGTGACCCGGAGGATCATCGTCGGCGCGGTGCGCCGACCGCTGTCGCGGAAGGTGGAATAGGCGCTCGCCATGTCGAGCACCGAGACCTCGCCCGCGCCGAGCACCACCGAGGGCACGTCGGGCACCTCGTGGGTGACCCCGAGCCGGCGCGCCAGCTCGTTCACCCGCGCCGGCCCGAGCTCGAGCATCAGGTGGGCGTACGCGGTGTTCGACGACACCCGCATGGCGTCGCCGAGCGTGTAGCGACCCGACGGGGATCCGCCGCCGGTCACCCGCCAGTCGGCGCCGTTGTCGGCCCCGGGGAACACCGCGACCGAGGGCGCGGGAACGGTGTCGGCCAGCGTCCAGCCGTCGAGGAGCGCCTGGGCGAGGGCGAACGGCTTGTACGCCGAGCCCGGCCCGCGGCCCGAGCCACCGCCCTGGCGGCCCATCGCCAGGTTCACCTGCGAGGCGCGGAAGTCGGTGCCGCCCACCATCGCGACCACCCGGTTCCCCTCGTCGAGCGCCACGAGCGCGGCCGCGGGATCGTCGGGGTTCGCAGGATCGAGCACCTCGGTGATCGAGGCGTAGGCGGCCTGCTGGAGCCCGAGGTCGAGCGTCGTGTAGATGCGCAGGCCACCGCCGTAGACCGCGGCCGCGCCGAGCTCGTCGACGAGCTGCTGGCGGACCTGGTCGACGAAGTACTCGGTGCCGTACTCCGCGCCGCGCACCTGGCCGAGCCCCTCGCGGCTCGCCCGGGGCAGGGTGATCTCGTCGAGTGGCACGGCGTTCGCGGCGTCCATCTCCTCCTGGGTGATGTGGCCGTCGGCCACCATCCGGACGAGGGCGTTGTTCCGACGCCGGTTCGCTTCGGTGAGGTCGCGAGAGGGGTCGGCGGTCTCGGGGGCGCGGATCAGCCCCGCGAGGAACGCCGCCTCGGGCAGCTCGATCTCCTCGACCGACTTCCCGAAGTAGGTGCGCGCCGCGGCCCCGACCCCGTACGCGCCTCGACCGAAGTAGATCGTGTTGAGGTAGCGCTCGAGGATCTCCTCCTTCCCGAGCTCGCGCTCGAGCCGCACGGCGAGCGCCGCCTCTCGGACCTTCCGCAACAGCGTGCGGTCGTCGGTGAGGTACACGTTCTTCACGTACTGCATCGTGATCGTCGACCCGCCCTGGGCGACCTTCTGGTGGCGGATGTCGATCCACAACGCCCGGGCGACCGACACCGGGTCGACGCCGCTGTGGCTGAAGAAGTTGCGGTCCTCCTGGGCGAGCACGGCGTCGATCAGCACGTCGGGCACCTGGTCGAGGGTGACCGACGTGCGGTTCTGCACCCCGCTCAGCTCGGCGATCGCGTTGTCGGGACCGCAGTCGTCGGCGACGTCGGCCGCGCAGACGTACGACGTCTCGAGCAGCACCTCGGCCTCGGGGAGCTCGAGCTGGAAGACGACCCAACCCGCACCGGCGACGAGGGCGACACCGCCGAGCCCGAGCACGAAGAAGAACCGACGCCAGCGCCACAGGATGCTCCGGCGTCGGGATCCGTTGGAGCTGCGCCGACCGAGCAGACGGTCGAGGATCAACCGGCGCGTCCCAGGAGGAAGGTGCGTGCCAGGTGGTTCCACCAGCAGGAGGGGCAGACCTCGACGACGTAGCAGGCGAACTGGCCGCCCCGCCGCGCCTGGCGGGCGAAGGCGGCGAGCTCGGAGCGCGCGGTGATGCAGCGCCCGTGGGCAGGCAGGCGGGGCCCGAACACGTAGGAGACGAGGACGACGTTGTCCTCCTCGCAGATCGGGCACTCGAGCGAGGTGGGTTCGGCCACCTGGGTCGCGGCCCGGCGGAGCTCGGGGTGGGCGTCGCACACCTCGTGGCGGGCGAGCCGGCCGCGACGGTACGACTCGATGACCGACTGGCGGGCGAGCCGGTAGTCGATGGTGCCCTGCGCCTGGTCGGCGCCTGCGAGTGCTCGGGGCGAGAAGCCCATGGGCAACGAGGCTACCGAGCTGATCCCGCCGATCAAGGGCGGCGCACCGCGAGGTCGCCCCGCATGTGGTCGTCGACCGGCGACATCCACGCCCGAGCGCGGCGAGGACGCCAGACTGATCAGCAGGATGAACACGCCGATCTCCCGCCGACCCGTCCACTTCCCCATCGGTGCCGAGCTGCCGAGCGACCGCGTCGTCTACGGGCCCGACATCGTCGACGACACCGACCTGCGCCTGCTCGGCGACGTCGCGGGCAAGCGGGTCCTCCAGCTCGGGTCCCACGAGGGCCACACCGCCATCACCCTCCACCGGCGCGGCGCACGGGTCATCGTCGTCGAGCCGTCGGCCGAGCGGGTGGCCGCCTCCCGGTGGGCGTTCGGGCAGGCCGACGCCCGCATCGAGCTCCTCGAGACCGACTTCGCCGAGCTCGCCGCGGTGCGCGCCGACTCCATCGACCTCGCGGTCTCCATCTACTCCCTCGCCGGGGTCGACGACCTCGCGCGGGTGTTCCGCCAGGTGCACCGGGTGCTCCGCCAGGAAGCCCCGTTCGTCTTCTCCCTCCCCCACCCGGCCTTCTCGATGATCGATCCGGCGAGCGACGAACCGCTCCGGGTGCGGCGCTCCTACTGGGACCACTCACCCCGCAACTGGACCAGCGGCGACCACCACGGCACCGACCACACCCACACCATCAGCGACCTGTTCACCCAGCTCGGTCGCACCAACTTCCGCGTCGACACGCTGCTCGAACCCGAGCCCTCTCCCACCGCGGCACGCTCCGCGCTGTGGCACGAGGCCATGCGTTGGGTACCGTCGACGCTCATCGTCCGGGCCAAGAAGCAGGGGATCTGATCCACTGCGGGACGGCCCGCAGCTCGAGGGGGGTCATGTATGCGTGCGACGGTCCTGAACGGTCCCGGTGACGTCAGCGTCGAGACGGTCGACGAACCCACGCTGCCCGATGCCGCGTCGGTCATCGTGGAGGTCACCCACACCGCCATCTGCGGGTCCGACCTGCACCTCTACCACGGGGTCCACGGCACGCCCGGCCTCCACCTCGGCCACGAGTTCGTCGGCACGGTCGTCGAGGCCGGCAGCGACGTGCGCACCCTGTCGGTCGGCGACCAGGTGCTCGTCTCGGGGGTCATCGGCTGCGGCCGCTGCGAGCACTGCCTGCGGGGCGATGTCGTGCGCTGCGCGGCAGGCATGCCGCGGGTGTTCGGCCACTCGCTCGACCTGCCCGGCGGCCAGGCGGAGCTGGCCGCCGTTCCCGCGGCCGACACCGCGTGTCGCGTCGTGCCCGAGGGCATCACCCCCGAGGAGGCGGTGCTCCTCACCGACATCCTCCCCACGGGCTACTACGGCGCACGCAACGCCGAGGTGAGCCCCGGCGACACCGTCGCGGTCATCGGCATGGGCCCGGTCGGGGTCTTCGCCCTCCAGTCGGCACTCGTCATGGGCGCGGCCACCGTGCTCGCCGTCGACACTGTGCCCGAGCGGCTCGCCCACGCCGAAGCCCTCGGCGCCGTGCCGATCGACGCCACCCAGGGCACGGTGGCCCAGCTGCTCCACCACACCCAGGGTCGCGGCGTCGACGCCACCATCGAGGCGGTGGGCGCCGACCAGACCGTCACCGATGCGCTCTACGCCACCCGCCCCGGCGGCATCGTCTCGGTCATCGGCGCCAACCTCAACATGGAGTTCCCCTTCCCGCTCGCGCTCGCGTTCATCCGCGACCTCACCTTCCGCATCGGCATCTGCCCGATCCAGAGCACCTGGGACGCGCTCGTGCCCCTCGTCGCCTCGGGACGCATCGAGCCCGCGGAGGTGTTCACCCACCGATTGCCGCTCTCCGAGGCCGCCGAGGCGTACCGGCTCTTCGACTCCCGCGAGGACGGCGTGCTGAAGGTGCTGCTCGACCCGACCCGCTAGGCCGACGCCTGCTGCTCGGCCCACCACGCGTCGAGGCGCGCCCGCACCTCCTCCTCGGGCAGCGGACCCTCCTCGAGACGCAGCTCGAGCAGGAACGCCATCGCCCGTCCGACGTCGGGACCGGGCGCGAGGCCGAGCTGCTCCATCACCTGCCGACCGTCGAGGTCGGGCCGGATCGCGGCGAGCTCCTCTTGCTCCTGGAGGGCGGCGATGCGCGCCTCGAGCTCGTCCATGCGCGCGGCCAGGGCCTTGGCCTTGCGCACGTTGCGGGTGGTGCAGTCGCAGCGGGTGAGCTCGATGAGCCGATCGAGCTGGTCGCCGGCGTCGCGCACGAACCGGCGGACCGCGCTGTCGGTCCACCCCATCTTGTAGGTGTGGAACCGCAGGTGCAGCTCGATGAGCCGGGTGACCGCCTCGATGTCGTCGTTCGAGTAGCGCAGCGCGGTCATCCGCTTGCGGGCCATGCGCGCCCCCACGACCTCGTGGTGGTGGAACGACACGCCGTTCGGCCCGATCTCCCGCGTGCGGGGCTTGCCGATGTCGTGGAGCAGGGCGGCGAGGCGCACGAGCCGCTCGGGGCGGGTCTTCGCGGTGACCGCGATGCTGTGCGCGAGCACGTCCTTGTGACGGTGGATCGGGTCCTGTTCGAGGCGCATCGCCGACAGCTCGGGGAGGAACACGTCGGCGAGCCCGGTGTCGACGAGGAACCAGAGCCCCGCCGACGGGTCGTCGACGACGAGCAGCTTGTCGAGCTCGTCGCGGATGCGCTCGGCGGCGACGATCTCGAGGCGCTCTCGCATCGCCACCACCGCGTCGACGAGCCCGGGCTCGGGGGTGAGCCCGTAGCCGGCGATGAAACGGGCGGCGCGCATCATGCGCAGCGGGTCGTCGCTGAACGACACCTCGGGGCCCGCGGGAGTGCGCAGCGTGCCGGCCGCGAGATCGGCCGCGCCGTCGAAGGGGTCGACGAGCTCGGGCTCGGGCAGGGCGAGCGCCATGGCGTTCACGGTGAAGTCACGCCGGGAGAGGTCGGCCTCGATGGCGTCGGAGAACTCGACGTCGGGCTTGCGGGAATCGGGCCGGTACGCCTCGGCCCGGTGCGTGGTGATCTCGTAGGTGCGGCCGCCGATCTTCGCCCCGATCGTGCCGAACCGCTCGCCCTGGTCCCAGATCGCCTCGGCGTAGCCGGCGAGCAGCCGCTTGGTCTCATGGGGCAGGGCGTCGGTGGTGAGGTCGAAGTCGGGCTCGTGCAGCTCGCGACCGAGGATGAGGTCGCGGACGATGCCACCGACGAGATAGATGCGCTTGCCGGCCGCGGCGAAGCGCTCGGCGACCGGTCGGGCTTCGTCGAGGACGGGCTGCAGGCGCTGGGGGATCATGACCGCTCCACGGTACCGGTCGCCGCCGACCGGCCCGAACGACCGCTCAGCCGAGGTGGAGGAGGGCGACGTCGTCGATGACGTTGCGCCCGGGGCCGCCCGATGTCGGCCGCTCGGGGTGGATCACCTCGCCCGCGAGGGCCGCGACGCACGCCGCCGCCGAGTCGGCGAGGGCGTCGAGATCGTAGCCCCCCTCGAGGAAGGCCACCCGACGGCCCGCCGGCGCGAACTGGAGCAGGTCGGTGGTGATGTCGGCGAAGTCGCCCGAGGACAGGCCGAGCGAGGTGAGCGGATCGTCGCGGTGGCCGTCGAAGCCGGCGGACAGCAGGAGCCAGGTCGGCGCGAACTCGGCGACCTTCGGCGCGAGCACCACCTCGATGCCGGACCGGATCACATCGCCCGTGGCGCCGCGCGGCAACGGGAAGTTCACCGTCGTCCCCCGCCCCTCGCCGACGCCGGTCTCGTGGAGCTCGCCGGTGCCGGGGTAGAGCGGATGCTCGTGGAACGACACGTAGAGCACCCGCGGGTCGGCTTCGAAGATCGCCTGGGTGCCGTTGCCGTGGTGGGCGTCGTAGTCGACGATCAGGACCCGCTCGCCCCGCTCGGCGAGGTGCGCAGCGGCCACCGCGACGTTGGAGATCAGGCAGAACCCCATCGCCCGATCGGCGGTGGCGTGGTGCCCGGGAGGGCGCACGGCGCAGAACGCGGCGTCGGCCTCCCCTCGCTCGAGCCGCTCGATGACGTCGAGCCCCGCGCCCGCGGCGTGCAGCGCCGCCTCCCACGACGCCTCGACCGCGACCGTGTCGCCGTCGATGTCGCCGCCACCCGAACGGCAGAAACGTTCGAGGGCGTCGAGGTAGGTGCGCGGATGGACCCGCGCCACCTCGTCGAGGGTGGCCGCCCGCGGCTCGATCGACACCAGCGCGTCGGCGAGGCCCGCCTCCGCGATGCCGTTCAGCACCGCGTCGAGGCGCGCCGGTCGCTCCGGATGCCAGGTCCCGGTGGTGTGGTCGGCGAAGCGCGGGTGGGTGGCGAAGAGAACGGTCACCGCGGCTCACGCTACCCGGGCGCGGTCGCCAGCGGCCCCGGCCGCGCCCTCGCCGGCCCGGCCGGTGGGCTGCAGCCCCCCGGTCCGGCGACGGGTCCTATTCTCGTGAGGTGCGACGCCACGCGCCGCACGCCGTCCGACACCACCGGATCCTGGGGACGGGACCTCCCGAGCATGCGCCACTACGAACACCTCCAGTGGGGCCCTGACCGGCTGCGGCTCGCGCCGTGGCGGGGCGATCCCTCCGTCGCCGAGCTCGCCCCCGTGCTCGCGGGCCGACCCGTCGCGCCCGAGTCCGTCGCGCGGGGCCTCGAGCTGGTGTCGGGGCGCGGCTATCGCGCGGTGCTCACCAACGCCCTCGCACCCGAGGAGCAGCACGGCTATCTGCGCGCCGGGTTCGCCGTCCACGAGCGGCTCCACCTGCTCATCCGTGACCTCCGCACACTCCCGCCCCGGCCGCGCACACCCCGTCTCCGCCGGGGCCGCCGGGCCGACCGTCGGGCCATCCTCGCGGTCGACCATGCCGCGTTCGAGCCCTTCTGGCGGCTCGACGAACTCGGCGTGCTCGACGCGATGCGCGCCACCCCGTCGAGCCGGCTGCGGGTGAGTGCCGGCCCGCGTGTCGCGTACGCCATCACCGGTCGGGCGGGGGCCCGGGGCTACCTCCAGCGTCTCGCCGTGGACCCCGACCACCAGGGTCGCGGCTACGGCAGGGCGCTCGTGCTCGACGCGCTCCACTGGCTCGCCCGCCGCGGGGTCACCACGGCGGTCGTCAATACCCAGGAGTCCAACGTCGCGGCGCTCGGGCTCTACGGCGCGCTCGGGTTCGTGCGCCAACCCGAGGGCCTCGCGGTGCTGAGCTACGAGTTCGAGCCGGCGTGACCCGACCACCGGGCGGCGCGAGACGCCCGCTCCGACTCCTGGTCCTCGCCGTGCTGCTCGTCGCCGGAGGGCTCATGCGAGCTCCGAGCACGGGCGCGCAAGCCGACCGCGACGACGAGACCCGCCGCGAGCCAGAGCTCCGGTTGGTGGCGACGACACCGTGGCTCGACCCCGACGGTGCGATCGTCGTGTCGGTGGAGCTGCCGCCCGGCCTACCCGACGACGCGGCCCTCGAGGTGACGGTCCACGAGGCCCTCCGTCACCGCACCGACCTCCGCCAGACCCTCGACCGCTCACGGCTCGGCGGCCGGCTCACCACCGAGACGCTCGGCACCGTCGACGAGCTCGGCGTCGCCGACGGCGGCGAGGTCACCGCCGAGATCCCGATCCGCTCGGGACCTCCGGTGCCCGACGAGCCCCCGCGGCTCGGCATCGCGAACGCGGGCGTGCATCCCGTCGACGTCGCCGTCGTCGAACCCGACGGCACCCGCGTCGAGGAGCTCGTCACCTACGTCGTACGCCCCCCGCTCGACCTCGACGAGGCGATCGCCGCCAAGGTGGTGCTCGTCCAGCCGTTCGACGCGGCGCCGAGCCACGCCGTCGACGGCACGGCCACCGTCGACCGCGCAACCCGCGAACGCTGGACCGTGGCCGCGTCCGCCCTCGCCGGCGAGCCCGAGCTTCCGGTGGTGCTCGCTCCCCGGCCCGAGACCATCGAGGGACTCCGGCAAGGCGGTGCGCTCGACCTGGCGCTCCTCGACGCGCTCGCCGAGCTGGCGACGAGGGGGGCGGTCGCCGAGCAGACGTTCGTCGACGTCGAGCTCGACGGCGCGCTGCGCGCCGGCCTCGACGACGACCTCGCCGCGCAGCTCGCCCGCGGCCACGAGGTGATCGACCGGGCCCTCGCCGTCGAACCGTCCCACGGCCTCTGGGTGGCGGGCCCCGACCTCACCCCCCGTGCCCTCAGCTGGCTCGTCGGCGCGGGGATCGACACCCTCGTCGTCCCCCATCAGGCGCTCACGCCGCGCGAGACCGACGATCCCCACGACCGACCCCTCGGCCAACCGGTCCGCATCTCCGGCGCGGGCGCCACCGCCGTCGCCCTCGTCACCGACGAGCAGCTCCAGTCGCACCAGGGCAGCAGTGGCGATCCGGTGCTCGACGCCCAGCGCCTCGTCGCCGACCTCGCCCTCGACTGGTTCGACGACCCGACGGCACCGAGGAGCCACGTCGTCATCCTCGACGAGGACGGCGACCCGCGGTTCACCGAGACGCTGCGACGCTTCGTCGCCACCTCACCCCTGCTCGAGGCCGACACGCCCGTCGGGGCCATCTCCTCCACCCCACTCGCCACCAACGGCTCGTCGGGCGAGGCCACGAGGATCCTCACGCTCTCCCTCGCCGCTGACTCCACCGATGTCGACCTCGGTCAACTTCGTCGCGACCTCGACCTCGCCCGACTCACGATCGCGTCGGTGCACTCGGTGTTCCCCGGCGACGACGAGCTCTTCGCTCGCTACGAGACGGTCCTCGCCGTCCTCCCCTCCGTCCACCTCTCCGCGCTCGACCGCTCGACGATGCTCGTCGAGCTCTCCGACGAGATGGACGGGCTCCTCGACGGCATCCAGCTCCCCGAGCGCCGGGCCATCACCCTCGCCGCCCGCGACGGCACGATCCCCCTCACCTTCACCAACGAATCGGGTCGCGAGGCGGTGGTGGCGGTACGGCTCGAGAGCGAGAAGCTCGTGTTCGTCGCCGGCGATCGGGTCGAGGTCCCGCTCCCCGAGGGCACCACCACCGTCGAGATCGACGTGAAGGCCCGGGCATCGGGCGCGTTCCCCCTCGAGATCACGATGGAGACCCCCGAGGGCGGCGTCGAGCTGAGCAGCGCCCAATACACGGTGCGCTCCACCGCCGTGTCGGGGATCGGCGTCGCCATCTCGGTGGCCGCCATCGTCGTGATCGGCGTGTGGTGGGCGCGCACCGCCAGGCGGGCCCGGGCCGAACACGCCGCCGCGGCGTCCGCCCAGCCCGACGAGTGACGGCGGGTACTCTCCGGGGCAGGACCGATCGGGGAGGACCGCATGCCCGGAGTTCGCATCGTCACCGACAGCTCGTGTGACCTCACCCACGAGGAGGCCGACGCGCTCGGCGTCGAGATCGTCCCGCTCAGCATCCGCTTCGGCGACGACGAGTACACCGACCGCACCGAGCTGAGCGCGACCGCGTTCTACGAGAAGATGGCGGCGAGCCCCCATCTGCCCGCCACCGCGGCACCCGCGCCGGGCGCCTTCGAGACGGTGTACCGGCGACTGCTCGACGACGGCGCCGACGCCGTGGTCACGATCAACCTCTCCGAGTCCCTCTCGGCCACCATCCAGTCGGCCCGCACCGCCGCGGCCGCGGTCGAGGGCGCCGACATCCGCTGCATCGACTCCCGGTCGATCACCGCCGGGCTCGGCACCCAGGTGCTCCACGCGGCACGGGCGGCCCGCGACGGCGCCACCGCCGACGAGATCGAGAACCTCGTGTCCGGGCTCGTCGCACGCACGAAGGTGCTCGGCGTGCTCGACACGCTCGACAACCTGAAGAAGGGCGGTCGCATCGGCGGCGCCCAGGCCTTCCTCGGCAGCATGCTGTCGATCAAACCCGCCATCGACATCTCCACCGGCGAGGTCCAGGAGGCCGGCAAGCCCCGCACCCGCAAGAAGGCCCTCCAGTGGCTCGCCGACCAGGTGCTCGCCCACGACGACGTCGAGGAGCTCGCCGTCATGCACGGCGAGGCGCCCGACATCGACGACTTCCTCGCGCTGCTCTCGCCCCGCTTCGGACCCACCGACGTCCGCGTCGGTCTCATCGGCGCGGTCATCGGCGCCCACGGCGGCCCGCGGGTCATCGGCGCCTGCTTCCTGACGGGAAGCTGACGACCGACCTCACCAGGGCGGGGCCGGTACGGTTGGAGCGGTGCCCGAGCCCGTGACCCCCGCGCCGTTCGCCTCGGCCGATCTCGACGGCCGGCTCCTCGGCGACCGCTACCGACTCGGCCCCGTCATCGCCTCGGGCGGCATGGCCCAGGTGCGTCGCGGCACCGACGAGGTGCTCGGGCGGGAGGTCGCCGTGAAGATCCTCCACCCCCACCTCGCGAGCGACCCCGTGCTCGTCGACCGGTTCCGCCGCGAGGCGGTCGCCGCGGCCCGCCTCACCGACCCGTCCATCGTCGCCATCTACGACACCGTCACCGACGGCAGCATCAACGCCATCGTCATGGAGATGGTGCACGGGATCACGCTGCGCCAGTTCCTCGACCAGCGCGGCCCGCTCCCACCCGACGACGCGGTCGACGTCGTCGCCGGGGTCGCCGAGGCCCTCCAAGTGGCACACGAAGCCGGCATCGTCCACCGCGACATCAAGCCGGCGAACATCCTGCTCTGCGACGACCGTCGGGTGAAGGTCGCCGACTTCGGCATCGCGAAGGCGGCGGCGGGCAACGACCTCACCCAGGCCGGCACGATGGTCGGCACCGCGAAGTACCTGGCGCCCGAGCAGGTCGAGGGCGGCCGGGTCGACCCCCGCACCGACATCTACTCGCTCGGGGTCGTGCTCTACGAGTGCCTCACCGGGCGGCCACCCTTCGAGGCCGACACCGACGCGGCCACCGCGCTCGCCCGGCTCCACCGCGAGCCGTTGCGGCCCCGCCAGGTGCGCCCCTCGGTGCCCCGTTCGCTCGACGCGGTCTGCATGCAGGCCCTCGCACGCGAGCCCGCCGACCGACCGTCCACCGCCGCGGCGTTCCGCGCCATGCTCCTCGGCGCGAGCCCCGACGACGCCACCTCCCACGGCGCCGACCACACGGTCATCGCACCCATCGCCGCGGTGGCCGCCGAGCCCGAGGTGTACGCCCGCAGCGAGCGGCGCTGGCTGATCCCCACCGCGCTGATCATCCTCGTCGGCGTCGCGCTCGGCCTCGCCGGCGTCCTCATCGGCCGCACCGAGGCCGGCCAACAGATCATCGACGCCGCCCGTCAGATCGTCACCTCGTCGAACGAGTCCCGCGACGGCGCGCCCGCCGAGGTCGCCGTCACCGGGGCCCGCGCCTTCGATCCCCTCGCCGACGGGCAGGAGGAGGACGGCATCGTCCACCTCGCCGTCGACGGCAACCCCGACACCGCCTGGCACACCGAGTTCTACGACGTCGGCACGTGGGAGCGGAAGGGTGGCGTCGGTCTCGTCGTCCTCCTCGACCGCTCGGCCGCGCTCGACGTGCTCGAGGTGCAGTCCCCCACCACCGGGTGGGCGGCGAGCATCCACGTCGCCGAGACGGCGGCCGACGATCTCGCGGGCTGGGGCGATCCGGTCACCTCGCGCAGCGGGATCGAGGCGGGCACCGCGAGCTTCGACCTCGACGGACGGCGGGGCAGCGCCGTGCTGATCTGGTTCACCGACCTCGGCGAGGCACCGCCCAACGCGCTCCGGCTCCACGTCGCCGACGTGGCCGTCCGGGCTCGTTGAGACCACTACCGTTTGGCGCATCACCCCTGCCGCGGACGATACGACGCTCATCGACGCCGCCAAGGCGGGCGATCGTCGCGCCCTCGACACGCTCCTGCGGCGCCACCAGGACCGGCTCTACGCCATCTGCCGGCGCCTCGCCGGCAACGACGCCGACGCCTACGACGCCACCCAGGAGGCCCTCATCGCCATCGTGAGGGGTCTCCCCCGCTTCGACGGGCGGAGCGCCTTCACCACCTGGAGCTACCGGGTCGCCACCAACGCCTGCCTCGACGAGCTCCGGCGCCGCGGTCGGCGTCCGGTCACCGGCCTCGACACCGAGGTGGTCGAAGCGGTCGGGGCCCGCCCCGGCGGAGAACCCGGTCTCGCCGACACCGTCGTCGACCGGTCGCTGCTCGACGACGCCCTCGCCCGCCTCCCCGAGGAGTACCGGGCCCCGGTCGTGCTGCGCGACCAACTGGGGTTCGACTACGCGGAGATCGCCGAGGTCCTCGACATCCCACCCGGCACCGTGCGCTCCCGCATCGCCCGTGGCCGGGCCGCCCTCGCGCGCCGGCTGACGGCCGGGAACCAGACCACCGACGCCCGACGTCCTACTCCCGACCCATGAGCGACGACGCCCGCATCCCCGACGACGAGATCGTCTCCGCCGTACTCGACGGCGAGGCCTCCCCCGAGGAGGTCGAACGGGTCGCGTCCGACCCCGTGCTGTCCGCCCGCCTCGAGCAGATGCGGCAGGTGAGCGCCGTGGTGGGCGAACCGGTCACGCCGCTCGACGAGCTGAGCCGGCGGCGTCTCGTCGACCGGGCGCTCGACGCGGCCGCGCTCCCCGGCACGCCCGGTTCGCTCGCACCCCCGGCCCGTGCGCGCCGGTTCGGGTTCAACCCGTCGGTGGTGGGTGCCGCCGCGGCGGTCGCCCTCCTCGCCCTCTTCGGCGGCCTCGTCATCGCCACGGGCGGTAGCCAGGACGACGGCGACTCGGCCGCGAGCGACGGGGCCGACGACACCATCAGCTACTACTCGGCCGACGACGCGGGCACCACCGCCGGAGGCGAGGCCGAGCTCTTCGCGGAGGAGTCCGCCGATCAGGCCGACGCCGACTCCGACGCCGGCGGGGTCCCCGACGCCGCGAGGGGCGACGACGAGTCGGATCCGCCGATGGCCGACGGACGGCGTCTCGCCCTCGGTGACGTGGGCGACCACGACTCCGCCGCCTCGTTCGCCGAAGCCGTGCGCACCGTCGCGCTGAGCCCGGCACCCTCCACCACCGCCGGCGCCGAGTCCGACACCGACCCGGTCGATCCCCAACCCTCCACCGCCGAGCCCTGCGCCGCGGTGCGAGACGATGCCGCCCTCGCACTCGGCTCCACCGAGGTCACCGAGGTCACCGGCACGCTGCAGTTGCGGGACGCGTGGGCGGCCGTCGCGGCCGACGGTTCGGGTCCGGTCGTCATCGTGCTGCTCGACGACTGCTCGTCGCACACCGTCACGGGCTGAGCCCCCGCGCGAAGCTCTCCGATTCGCCCCCGGAGCCTCGGGGTAGGCTGACCACACATGGCTACCGACGGACCGCACACGCCTCCCCCGTCCGCGTCGGGCGCGGCCGCTCCAGGCTCGGACACCCGCGCCCCCCTCACCGGCGACTGGCCGGTGCAGGCGGCCGACCTGGTGGTCGACGTGGTGTCGACGGTGCGCGATCGCACCCTCGGGCCGATCATGCTCGTCGCCCGTGCGCTCGTGTACGGCATCCTCGTCACGGTGCTCGCACTGACGGCCACGATCCTGCTCCTCATCGCGGTCGTGAGGTTCGTCGATTGGCTCGTACCCGGCGAGGTATGGTCCGCCTACCTGGTGTTGGGCACGGTGTTCACCATCGGCGGCCTCGTCATGTGGTCGCAGCGACGCCCGCGCCAGTCCTGACACTCGGGAATACCTCACGGGGTATTCCGGTTGTGCGGGACAGTGTCCGTCCTCCCCTCACCACGGAGCCGTCATGAGCGACCAAGACGTCAGGGACGTCGTCATCATCGGGTCGGGCCCCGCCGGGCTCACCGCGGCCATCTACACGGCCCGGGCCAACCTCGCCCCCCTCGTCATCGAGGGTGAACCGTCGTCGACCAGCGACCAGCCCGGTGGCCAGCTGATGCTCACCACCGAGGTCGAGAACTTTCCCGGCTTTCCCGAGGGCGTCATGGGTCCCCAGCTCATGGCCGACTTCCGGGCCCAGGCCCAGCGCTTCGGCGCGGAGATCGTCACGGCAAAGGTGACCAAGGTCAACTTTCAGGTGAACCCGTTCGAGATCTGGATCGGCGACCCCACCGCGCCCGAGCCCACCGTGCGTGCCCGCTCGGTCATCGTCTCCACCGGTGCCCAGTCGCTGATGCTCGGCCTCGAGAACGAATACCGGCTCGTCGGGCGTGGGGTGTCCACCTGCGCCACCTGCGACGGCTTCTTCTTCCGCGACCACGACATCGCGGTGGTCGGCGGCGGCGACTCGGCGATGGAGGAGGCGCTCTTCCTCACCAAGTTCGCCAGGTCGGTCACGATCATCCACCGCCGCGACGAGCTGCGGGCCTCCAAGATCATGCAGGAGCGCGCCTTCGCCAACGAGAAGATCCATTTCCTCTGGGACTCGGTGGTGGTCGGCATCAACGGCACCGACAGCCTCGAGAGCCTCGAGATCGAGCACCTCCCCACCGGCGAGCGCACCACCAAGGCGTTCACCGGCCTGTTCGTCGCCATCGGGCACAAGCCGAACACCGACCTGTTCGCCGGCCAGCTCGACATGAAGGACAACGGCTACCTCATCACCGAGCCGGGGACGACCCGCACCAACGTGCCCGGCGTGTTCGCCGCCGGCGACGTCCAGGACGACACCTACCGCCAGGCCATCACCGCCGCCGGGTCGGGCTGCATGGCCGCCATCGACGCCGAGCGCTGGCTCGAGGCATCCGGCGCCCACTGATCCACCGACCGGCGGGAATGACGGTCGCCCCGACGCTGTTGTGAGAGGGGAACGAGACCTCCCCCGCCGCCGTCTCGCTCCGAAAGGAAACCGACCTCCATGTCCACCATCACCACCCTGTCCGAAGCGACCTTCGACGAAGAGATCGGCTCGGCCGACGAGCCCGTCCTCGTCGACTTCTGGGCCGAGTGGTGCGGCCCGTGCAAGGCCATCGCGCCGATCCTCGACGAGATCGCCACCGAACAGTCGGGCCGGATCCGCATCGCGAAGCTGAACGTCGACGAGCACCCCGGCATCGCCCGGCGCTTCGATGTCATGAGCATCCCCACCATGATCCTCTTCAAGGACGGCGAGCCCGCCACCCGCATCACCGGGTCGCGCGGCAAGGGTCAGCTCATGAGCGAGCTCGAGCCGCACCTCTGAACCACTCCCCCAGCACTGCTCCCACGGCCCCGAGGCGTCCCGCCGTCGGGGCCGTGTCGCGTCCGGCCTCGACCCCCAGTAGAGGTGTCACCCACAGACTTGACCACAGGTTGTGGATAGCTGCGTACCAGAGGTTGAGGGTGGGTCAGTCGCGGTTCGAGGAGGGCGGCTCGGTCATCGCCCGGTAGATCCGCTCGAGGTCCTCGAGGGTGGCGAACTCCACGACCACCTTGCCCCGCTTGGCCCCCATGCTGACCCGCACGCGGGTGTCGAGGTGCTCCGAGAGCAGCTCCTCGAGCTCGAGGAGCCCAGGCGGGCGCAGCTTGCGGCTCGGCGTCCGGCCCTCGGCCGCCGTCCCCGCACCGGTGTCCGCTCCCTCCAGCTCCTGGCGCTGACGCACGGCCTCCTCGACCTCGCGCACGGTCATCCCGCCGTCGGCGGCCCGGGCGGCGAGACCCTCCTGGAACGACCGGTCCGGCGTGCCGAGCAGCGCCCTCGCGTGCCCGGCCGACAGGCGGCCGTCGACGATGAGGCGCTGGATCGAGGGTGGGAGCTGGAAGAGGCGGAGTCCGTTGGCCACCGCCGAGCGGCTCTTGCCCACCCGGGCCGCGACCTGCTCCTGGGTGAGCCCGAACTCGTCGATGAGCTGCTGGTAGGCCGCCGCCTCCTCGATGGCATTGAGGTCCTCGCGGTGGAGGTTCTCGACCAGCGCCTGCTCGAGGGAGTCCTCGTCGGCGGCCTGGCGCACGATGGCGGGGATCGAGGGCAGACCCGCCCGCTTCGCCGCCCGCCACCGCCGCTCGCCGGCGATCAGCTCGAAGCGATCGTCGTCGATCGGGCGCACGAGGACGGGCTGGAGGACCCCGAGCTCCCGGATCGACGCCGTCAGGGCGACGAGCGCCTCCTCGTCGAAGGTGTCACGAGGCTGGTAGCGATTCGGCTCGATCGCGCTGAGGGGGAGATCCCGCAGGGCCGCGCCGTGCTCGCTCGTACCGTGGTCGGTGACCACATCGCTGGGGATGAGGGCCCCGAGGCCCTTCCCGAGACCGCTACGCCGGGCCACCACTGACCTCCTTGGCTAGTTCGCGATAGGCGATCGCCCCGCGGGAGGCGGGGTCGAAGGCGATGATCGGCTGCCCGAACGACGGGGCCTCCGAGAGGCGCACCGTCCGGGGGATGACCTGGCGGAACACCGTCTCGCCGAAGTGTTCCCGCACCTCGGCCGCCACCTGGTCGGACAGCTTCGTCCGGGCGTCGTACATGACGAGGATGATCCCGCTCAGCTCGAGCTCGGGATTCAGGCGCTTCTGGACGAGATCGACGTTGCGGAGGAGCTGGCCGAGGCCCTCCAGGGCGTAGTACTCGCACTGGATGGGCACCATCACCTCGCGAGCGGCTGCCAGGCCGTTCACCGTCAACAGTCCGAGGGACGGGGGACAGTCGATGAGGACGTAGTCGAAGTCGTCGATCACCGTCTCCACCGCCTCCTTGAGCCGGGATTCCCGGCTGAAGGCGGGCACCAGCTCGATCTCGGCGCCTGCCAGGTCGAGGTTCGCCGGGGCGACGAAGAGGTTCCTGACCGAGGAGGCTTCGATGCAGTCGTCGAGTGGTGTGCCGTGAAGCAACACGTCATACATCGACGTCTCGATCGACCGGGGATCGATCCCCAGTCCGGTGCTGGCATTGCCCTGGGGGTCCAGATCGACGATGAGGGTGCGATACCCGAGCTCGGCGAGACAGGCGCCGAGGTTCACCGCTGTGGTGGTCTTTCCCACCCCGCCCTTCTGGTTGGCCAGCGCAATGACCCGCGGCAGGGGTCGCGACATCGAGAGTCTCCTGGTCGAGAGGCTCGGGGCGTCGCCGGGCGCGCGCCTCCGAGGCGGACGGGTGCCATCCTTCCCCCTCGGACCCGACCCGGTCAAGCACCACCACGGGAGGCCGGGTGTTTCACGTGAAACATCACCAGGAAATACCCCTCGGGAATGCCCCGGCAGCCGGGCGATGGGCCGAGGATGTTGCACGTGGAACAACCCGGCCGACGCTGGCCCTACCGTCACCCGGCAGGGACCCTGCTACGAGATCGTCCCTGCGACCAGAGCGCCGTGCTACCAGATCGGCCGCTTTCCGGGAATGCCGACGCGTCGGGGAAGGTCCTCGGGCACCGCACCTGCGAGGCGAAAGACGGCCCACGTTCCCACCTCGAGAAGGGAGAGGCCGATCGTCGCGAGGCCCTCCGCGGGCCACCGCGCCGGGTCCGGAACCGGGGGCTCGCTGACCGCCAGCAGCCCGCCCGGGCGCAGGAACGGTGCTCCGCACTCGGCGGTGACCGCCGGCGGGCCGAACGAGCGCGCCGTGACGAGGTCGAGCCGTGCACGGAGCTCGGAACGCCGACCCGCCAGCTCCGCCCGTTCACGGAGCACCTCGACCCGATCGGCGAGGCCGAGCGCGTCGACCGCCTCGATCAGGAACGCCGTGCGACGCTCGTTCGCGTCGAGGAGCACCCACGTGGACTCCGGCCATCGCAGGGCGAGCACCAACCCGGGCAACCCGCCGCCAGAGCCGAGGTCGAGCGCTCGACCCGTGCGGACGGTGGGCGCGAGGCGTTCGAGTGCCTCCGCGAGCTGGTCGGCGTGGCGACGGTGGGGTTCGACGGGCCCGGGGCCGAGGAACCCGAGGGACCGCGCCCGCTCGAGCTGCTCGTCGAGCGCGGCGTGGCTCACGAGAAGATCAGGACTCGTCGGGCACGATCACCACGTGGCGGCGGCGGTCCTCGCCCTCCGACACGGTGTGCACGCCGTCGATCTCGTTGATCGTGTCGTGGACGATCTTACGATCGGCGGGCAGCATGGGCTCGAGCACCTGGGCGACCCCGGTCTCGAGCGCCTGCTCGGCGAGTTTGCGGGCGAACCGCTCGAGGGCGGCCTTGCGCTTCTCCCGGTAACCGGCGATGTCGATGCGCACCCGCCCGTGGTGGGTCCCGCTCGCTCGGCGCTGCACGACGCTGCGCGACAGCTCGTGAACGGCCTGGAGGGTGTTCCCGCGAGGCCCGACGAGCAAGCCGAGGTCCTCACCGGTGACGCTGACCTCGACGGTCTCGTCGTCGATCTCGGTGGTGGTCACCTCGGCCTCCTGGCCGAAGGCATCGAGGAGACCCTCGAGGAACTCCTGGACGATCGCTGCCTGCTCGGCGGCGTTGACGTCCCCGGCATCGATGGTGTCGCTCATGGCCTGCTCGCTTCCTGACGCCGTGGCGCCGCTCGTGGGCTGTTCGTCGCGCTCGGCACGCGCTGTGGCCCCGTCGGACCGACGTTCGCCGTTCCGCCCGCGACCGCGGGACCGGCCACCGGATCGCGTCGAGGAACGTGGGGGAGTCGGCGACTCGTCGGCGGTCTCGTCCTGCGGCTCGGAACGCTCCGACGACGAGGCCTGACGTGTCTCGTCGCGGCCACGACGGCCCGAGCGCCGGCGGTCGCGGCGGTCGACCTTGGGACGCGGACGGACCGGGCGCACCCGCGCCCGGACCCGCGCCTCGCCACGCATGCGACCGAAGAGCCCCGGCCGGGGCTCCTCGAGGATCTCGAACTCGGCGTCGGCCTCGTCGACGTGCAACTGGTCGAGGGCCAGCTCCTTGGCGGCCTCGACGGTCTTCGCGCTGGTCTCTACCCACTCCACGACGTCAGGACCTCTTCTTCTTCTTGCGTCGGCGGGCGGGGGTCTGGCCGCCCGCACCACCTGCTGCGTTCTTCGGGGGCGTGACCCGCCCCGACGGCGGGCGCTTGGCCTGCCCGTTCGACGAGCCCTTCGCCTCGGAGCGGCGCGTCGAGCCGCCCTTGGCATTCGGCGTCGCAGAACCGCCACGTCGGTCGCGGTCCCTCGGCGGCGTGGCCCGTCCCGAGGAGCCCGTCGGCTTGGGGGATTCGCCGCCCGGGGACCCCTCACGGGTGATGGTGGCCTCGCCGATGCCGAGCAGCGCCGGCACGAACCCCAGGTGGTAGAGCCGCATCGAGATCACGGCGTTCTGCCCGATCCGGTAGAGGTTCGAGATGAGGAAGTAGACCACCAGGCCGGCGGCGAAGTTGAAGGAGATGAAGGCGAAGAACACCGGCATCACCCGCAGCAGGATCTTCTGCTGGGGCGGCACCTCGGCGTTCGGGTTCCGCATCGACATCTGCTTCTGCTGGAGGAACGCGGTGCCCGCCACCACGAGGATCATCGCGATGTAGGGGAGCCCGGTGGTGAACGACTCCTGGAGGGCCTTCGCCGCGCTCTGGGAGAGGTCGATGCCGAACGAGGGCATGTCGGTGCGCCCGACGAGGCTCTGGTAGAGGTTCGTGTCGGGGAACTGGTCGAGGTACTTGGGGAGGAACTGACCCGCCTCGACGACCACGCCGTTCGCCGCCTCGACCGTCTCGCTCGCCCGCCGGGTGAGCCCGTAGATCACCTGGTAGAGGACGATGAAGAACGGTATCTGCAACAACATCGGGAGGCAGCCGCCCACCGGGTTGATCTTGTTCTCCCGGTAGAAGGCGAGGAGCTCCTCGTTCATCCGCTGGCGGTCGTCGGCGAACTCCTGCTGGATCCGCTTCATCTCGGGTGCGAGCGCCGACATCGTCATCATCGAGCGCGTCGCCTTCACGTTGAGCGGGGTGACGATCACCATGATGGTGATGGTGAGCAGGGCGATCGCCCCGCCGTAGCCGACGAGGGGGAGGTCGTAGAACCACGCGAGGAGCCAGGCGATCGCGTTGAAGAACGCGTCGAACATCAGGAGGCCTTCCGTTCAGGGACGAGGTCGATGCCGTGCCCGCCACCTGGGCGGCAGCGCCCGAGGCGCCGGGCGGCGAGCCAGCCGCCGCGGAGCGCACCGTGGACCTCGAGGGCCTCGACGGCGTAGGCGGAGCACGACGGGTAGAAGCGGCAGGGCGAGACCCGCCCGGCCGTGAGGTGCTGGTAGCCGCGCACGACGGCCCGGGCGAGGCGGGCCCCGATCCCCGGCGAGACGGGGGAGTGGTCGGGGGTCGCAGCGATCACGGCTCGAGCTCCTCGAGGCGGCCCAGGGCGCGAGCGAGGTGCGCACCGAGACCCTGGAAGTCGAGATCGGCCGCTCCCGGCACCGCGCGGATCATGTATACCCCGGGGGGTACTCGGCCGTCGCGGTGGAGCTCGTGGAGGTGGGCGCGCAGACGCCGGCGCAGCCGATTGCGGGTCACGGCGTTCCCCACGGCTCTGGAGATGGCGAAGGCCACCTCGATCCCGCCGTCGGGAGGGCCCGGCACGTGGCGGAGCGCGAGTGGACCGCTCCGTACCCGGCGACCGTCGCGACGGAGTGCATCGAAGGCAGCCCGGCTCCGAACCGAGCGGATCAGGCCGACAGCCGGGCCCGGCCCTTGCGGCGGCGGGCCTTCAGCACGGCGCGCCCGGCGCGGTCGGCCATGCGGTGGCGGAATCCGTGCCGCTTGGCACGCTTGCGGTTGTTCGGCTGGTAGGTGCGCTTCACGGGAGAGGCCTCCTCGGCCTTGAGGGCAACCGCCCCAGAGGGAAGCGGACGGGACGCCCCGTCCGATACGAATGAGCTGTGCGCTCTCGGCACATCGAGCACGCGCGAGGGGTCGCACGGTCGCTGCGCGCAGAACGCGCCTCGTGGGAGGCTAGAGGCCGTGTGCGCCACGTGGCAACTACGACGCGGACCGAACCATTGTCCACAGGGCCCGACGACGGGCCCGTCCGCACCCTCCGGGCCGACCCCTCACGCCCCCGGGTGAAATGACACGAGTGAAATTCACCTGCACTGAGCTGGCCCAACGACTCCCGGAAGAGGTTCTTGTGCACGCCGCTCGATCGTGATGCTAGGTTCCTCGTCTCGGCCAAGGGAACCCAGGGCTCGCCCCGACTCCGGCGCTTCAGACGGGGTCCACCGCGAACATCCCCGACCCTCGGCCCCAGGTCGTCATCCGTTTTCCACAGCTGTGGACCGACTTGTGGATCACGGACAGTGGAGTTGCCGAAGAGACGTTGGGAGGCGGTCGAGCCGGTGCGAGACGCGGATGTGCTCTGGGACTCGTGTGCGGACATCCTCCGGGCCCAGGTGTCCGAAGCGGTCTGGCTCACCTCGTTCAACGGCGCCCAGCCCGTCGCGCTCGACGGCGGGGTGCTCACCCTCGCCGTGCCGAGTTCGGTGGTGAAGGAGCGCATCGAAGGGCGCTACCTCGCCCTCGTGCGCGACGCGCTCACCGAAGCGGGAGCCGACCAGGTCGCGCTCGCCATCGAGGTCCACACCGAACTCGACGACTCGCCGCTCGCCACCCTCGGCGTCGACGGCGACCGCCTCGCCGCGGAGACCCTCTCCACCGGTGGCATGGTCACCGAGCTCCAGGCACCCCCCGACGTCACCACCAGCACCTCGGCGTGGTCCGACCTCGGTGGCCCCGACGTCGACGAGCCCCGCTACAGCTTCGAGTCCTTCGTCATCGGCGCCTCGAACCGCTTCGCCCACGCCGCCGCGCTCTCGGTCGCCGAGCAGCCGGGGCGGTCGTACAACCCGCTGTTCATCCACGGCCACGCCGGTCTCGGCAAGACGCACCTC
Source organism: uncultured Iamiaceae bacterium (assembly GCA_964488835.1). Taxonomy (GTDB): domain Bacteria; phylum Actinomycetota; class Acidimicrobiia; order Acidimicrobiales; family SKKL01; genus SKKL01. Next base: position 31,956 of record CAZAVX010000010.1, read on the forward strand.
CTCCAGGCCATCGCCCACTACATCCGCAACGTCTACCCGCGTTCCACCGTGCGCTACGTCGCCACCGAGACGTTCCTCAACCAGTTCGTCGAGGCGATCCGCACCAACACGCCGAACGACTTCAAGCGCCGCTACCGCGAGATCGACGTCCTCCTCCTCGACGACATCCAGTTCATCGAGGGGCGTGAGGGGCTCCAGGAAGAGCTCTTCCACACCTTCAACGAGCTGCACAACGCCAACCGGCAGATCGTGCTGAGCTCCGACCGCCCGCCCGACGCCATCTCCACCCTCGAGGACCGCCTCCGCAGCCGGTTCAAGATGGGGCTCATCACCGACATCCAGCCCCCCGACTTCGAGACCCGGCTCGCCATCGTCCGCAAGAAGGCCGAGCGGGAGACCACGATCATCCCGCCCGACGTCCTCGAGTACATCGCCACCCACATCAAGGACAACATCCGCGAGCTCGAGGGAGCGCTCACCCGGGTGGCCGCCTACGCCTCGCTCAACGGCGAGCAGCTCTCCGCCGAGTTGGCCGAACGGGTCCTCGTCGACCTCATCGGCGATACCCAGCCGCGCATCATCACGCCCCAACTCATCCTCGAGGCCACCGCGAAGATGTTCGGCTACCCGATCGACGAGATCATCGGCAAGAGCCGCCGCCGGCCCCTCGTCACCGCCCGCCAGATCGCGATGTACGTGTTCCGCGAGCTCACCGACCTCAGCTTCCCCGCCATCGCCCGGGAGTTCGGCGGCCGCGACCACACCACGGTCATCCACGCGGTCGAGAAGATCTCCGCGTTGATGAAGGAACGGCGCCAGATCTACGACCAGGTCACCGAGCTCATGCACACCATCCGAGGCGGCGAGTGACCCTGTTGCCCTCCTTGGGCACCGCGCCGACCACGGCGGTGGTCACCACCCACGGCGCGACCACTTGGGGACACAGCTCTGGATCAGGTGTGGGTAGCGGCACCTCCACCGGTGGACGACGGATGCATCGTCCACCGAATCACACCGCTGTCATCTCCGGCCTGTGCACGCCTGGGGATTCCGGTGGGACGACCGAAGTGCCCCTGAGCTGGGCCGATGGGTCCCCGTCCACAATCCACAGGCCTTACTACCATCACCGACTGAACATGAACCGGTCTCACAGAGAAAGCGGGAAGAACTCGTGAAGTTCCGATGCGAGCGGGATGCCCTCGTCGAAGCGCTCGGCATGGCCGGACGTGCCGTGTCCAACCGCGGGGGCGCCCTCACCGCCCTCACCGGCATCCGGGCCGAGCTGGTCGGCGACCGCCTGTCGCTCACCGGCACCGACCTCGACCTCACGATCAGCGTCGATGTCGAGGTGAACGGTGAGGCCGACGGCGTCGTCGTGCTCCCCGCGAAGCTCACCCTCGAGATCGTCCGTGCCCTCGAAGCCGGCGCGGTGTCGGTCACGGTGGGCGACGAGGAGGCCGAGATCGTGGCCGGGTCGGCCACCTTCACCGTGCTGTTGCTCGCCCCCGAGGGGTTCCCCCAGCCGAAGGAGGCCGAGGCCGAGCCGGTCAGCGTGCCCACCGCCGAGCTCGCCCGGGCGGTCAAGCAGGTGGTGCGGGCCGCGAGCCGCGACGAGACCCGCTCGGTCGCGCTCACCGGTGTGCTCCTCGCCGCCGAGGCCGACGGCCTCCGCCTCGTCGCCACCGACTCCTACCGCCTCGCGCTCCGCGACCTGCCGGGTGTGTCGCTCCTCGGTGCGGAGACCCAGGTCATCGTGCCGGCCCGGGCGCTCTCGGAGCTGGTGCGGGTGCTCGGCGACTCCGACACCGTCGAGGTGCGCCTCGACGAGGGCACCGCGTCGTTCACCGTCGACAAGGCCCGCATCACCACCCGGCTCATCGAGGCCGAGTACCCGAACTATCGCGGGCTCATCCCGTCGAACCAGCCGAACCGCCTCACCGTGGGTCGCGACGCCCTGCTCGAAGCGGTGCGTCGTGTGGGCCTCATGGTGGCCTCCACCCCCACGCCGATCCGGCTCGTCACCTCCGCCGACCACCTCGAGCTGCTCGCCATCACCCCCGACCGGGGCGAGGCGCGTGAGGCGCTCGCCGCGAAGTACGAGGGCGAGGACCTCACCGTGGCCTTCAACCCCGAGTACCTGCTCGACGGTGTCGAGGCCACCAGCGGCGACGAGATCACCATCGAGACCGTCGACGGTCTGAAGCCCGCCGTGTTGCGCTCACCCGACGACGAGGGGTTCCTCTACCTGCTGATGCCGGTGCGGGTGTCCTGAGCGCGGCGTGCGCATCGACGAGCTCTGGCTGACCGACTTCCGCAGCTACCACGAGGCCCACGTCCGCTTCGCCCCGGGGCTCACGGCGGTGGTGGGGGCGAACGGCCAGGGCAAGACGAACCTCGTCGAGGGTCTCGCCTACGCGGCGACGGCCTCGTCGTTCCGCGGGGCGCCCACCGAGGCGCTCGTGCGGCGCGGCGCCGAGCGCGGGGTGGTGCGGGCCGAGGGTGCCCGTGAGCAGCGCAGCCTGCTCGTCGAGGCCGAGCTCTCCCTCACCGGTCGAACCCGTCTCCAACTCAACCGCCAGCGCGTCGCACGGGCCCGCGACCTGCTCGACGCGCTCCGGGTCACGGTGTTCTCGCCCGACGACCTCGAGCTGGTGAAGGGTGGACCTGCCGAGCGTCGCCGGTACCTCGACGAGCTGCTCGTCGCGCTCCACCCCCGCAACGACCAGGCACGCGCCGATGTCGAGAAGGTGCTGCGGCAGCGCAACGCCCTCCTGCGCCAGGCGGGTGGCCGCGAGACCGACGATGTCGTCGCCACCCTCGAGGTGTGGGATGCGCGCCTCGCCGCCGCCGGCGATGCGCTCGGGGCGGCCCGGGTCGAGGCCGTCGACCGGCTGACCCCTGTGCTGCGCGAGGCCTACCAGGTCGTGGCGGGTGAGCGGGTCGAGGTGGGCGTGACCTATGCGCCGACCTGGTTGCAGGGCGGGCTCGCGGCTGCGTTGGCGGCCGCGCGACGCGACGACCTCCGCCGTGGGGTCACCACCGTCGGCCCTCACCGCGACGACCTCGACCTCACGATCGGCGGGCTCCCGTCGCGCACCCACGCGTCGCAGGGCGAGCAGCGGTCGCTCGCCTTCGCGCTCCGCATGGCCGCCCACGCCCTCGTCACCGAGGTGATCGGCGCCCCGCCGGTGCTCGTGCTCGACGACGTGTTCTCCGAGCTCGACCCCCACCGCAGCCGGGCGCTCCTCGACGCGATCCCCGCGGGTCAGACGGTGCTCACCACCGCCGCGGTGCTGCCCGCCGGCGTCGCGCCCGAGCTGACCCTCACCGTCGCCGACGGGACCGTCCACGACCGCCCCTCGTGAGGGGTCCCTGTCATGATGGGGAGGTGGCCTGGCGTCCGCTCCCCGATCCCGACGGCGACCCGCCCCAACCGCTCGCGGTGGGGCTCGACCGGGTGATGGCGGCACTCGGCGCCCCGCCGGTCTCGACGGTCACCTCGGTGCTCGACCAGTGGTCCGAGGTGGTCGGACCGGCGATCGCGGGCGCGAGCGAGGCGGTGGCGCTCGAGGGTCACACCCTCGTCGTGAAGGTGGCCGACGGTGGCTGGGCGAGCCAGCTCCGATGGATGGAACGCGACCTGCTGGCGAAGCTCGCCGCGGCCGTCGGCGACGGGGTGGTCGAGCGCCTCGAGGTGCGGGTCCGACCGGCCTGATTCGGCCCTGCAGATCGGCGGTTCGCGGGTGCTCAGCTGGTATGCTGTGCTCATCGTGTTTTCCGGCCTGACCAGCAGTTTTGTCCCCGCGGACGAACCACTCGGAGGCCCGGAACCACCTCTTCCCGTCGGCGTGTGTCGCGCGCCCGGCCGAAAGGCGCCTGTTGGCTCAGCAAACTGACTCGTACGGGGCGAAGGACATCCAGGTCCTCGAAGGGCTGGAGGCCGTCCGCAAGCGTCCCGGCATGTACATCGGTTCCACCGGACCCACCGGGTTGCACCACCTCGTCTACGAGGTGGTCGACAACTCGGTCGACGAGGCGATGGCGGGCTTCTGCTCACGCATCGAGGTCACGCTCCTGCCCGACGGGGGGTGCGAGGTCCGCGACGACGGCCGCGGCATCCCGGTCGACCCCCATCCCAAGTACCCCGACATGTCGGCGGCCGAGGTCGTCGTCACCGTGCTGCACGCCGGCGGCAAGTTCGGCGGTGGCGGCTACAAGGTGTCGGGCGGGCTCCACGGTGTGGGCGTCTCGGTGGTGAACGCGCTCTCCACCCGCTTCGAGGTCGAGATCGACCTCAACGGTCGCCGCTACGCGATGAGCTTCGTCGACGGGGGCACGCGCCTCTCGCCGCTCACCCCCGTGGGCGACGCGCCCGGCGGGCGCACGGGTACCACCGTGCGCTTCTGGCCCGACCCCGCGATCTTCGAGGACACCACGTTCCGGGCCCAGACCCTGCTCGAGCGCTTCCAGATGATGGCGTTCCTCAACAAGGGCCTCGAGATCAGCTTCGTCGACCTCCGCGACGACCCCGACGCCACGCCCACCGTGTTCCGGTACGACGGCGGCATCGTCGACTTCGTCGCCCACGTGAACGCGAGCAAGGACGCCCTCTTCGACAAGGTCGGGTACTACGAGCGGTCCGAGGACGATCACGAGGTCGAGGTCGCGTTCCAGTGGAACACCGGCTACAACACCGACGGCCTCCACTCCTTCGCCAACGGCATCAACACCACCGAGGGCGGCATGCACGAGGAGGGCTTCCGCAAGGCCCTCACCAACGTCGTGAACCGCTACGCGAAGGCAAAGGGCTTCCTGAAGGAGAAGGACGAGAACCTCCAGGGCGAAGACATCCGCGAGGGACTCACGGCCATCATCTCCGTACGGCTCCGCGAGCCGCAGTTCGAGGGCCAGACCAAGTCGAAGCTCGGCAACGTCGCGGTGCGCTCGCTCGTCGAGCGGGCCACCAACGAGAAGCTCGCCGAGTGGCTCGAGGAGAACCCCGCCGAGGCGAAGGCCATCGTCAACAAGTCGGTGCAGGCGGCGCGGGCCCGCATCGCCGCGCAGTCGGCCCGGGCGGCCACCCGGCGCAAGTCGGCGCTCGACGGTGCCGGTCTGCCCGGCAAGCTCACCGACTGCTCGTCGCGCGATCCCGAGGAGTGCGAGCTCTACATCGTCGAGGGCAACTCGGCGGGTGGCTCGGCCAAGGACGCCCGCGACCCGCGCACGATGGCGATCCTGCCCATCCGCGGCAAGATCCTCAACGTCGAGAAGGCCCGCATCGACAAGATGCTGAAGAACACCGAGATCCAGACCCTCGTGCAGGCCATCGGGGCGGGCATCGGTGAGGACTTCGACGTCTCGAAGATCCGCTACCACAAGATCGTCATCCTCTGCGACGCCGACGTCGACGGCAGCCACATCCGCACGCTGCTCCTCACGTTCTTCTTCCGCCAGATGCGCGAGCTCGTCGAGCGTGGGCACGTCTACATCGCCCAGCCGCCGCTCTACAGCACCGAGGTCCAGAAGCGGAAGATCTACCTGAAGGACGACGCGGCGAAGGCGGCGTTCCTCGCCGAGTTCCCGAACCACAAGTCCGACTTCGCCCGGCTGAAGGGCCTCGGCGAGATGGATGCCGAGGAGCTGTGGGCCACCACGATGGACCCTGAACGTCGCACCCTCCTCCAGGTGAGCGTCGACCAGGCGGCGATCGCCGACGAGGTGTTCTCGATCCTCATGGGCGACGACGTCGAGAGCCGCAAGCACTTCATCCAGACCAACGCCAAGGACGTGAGGTTCCTCGACATCTGATGGCTGACGACGACGACATCACCCAGCACCCCGACGACGGATCCGACGACGCGGCCGACGACGTGCCTGGCGACGGCGTGCCTGGCGACGGCGCAGCGCCCGAGTCCGAGCACGGCCTCAGCGTCGAGGAGACCATCGAGGCGATCTCCGGCGGCGGCGTCGAGCCCATCGAGATCGAGCGCGAGATGGAGCAGTCGTTCCTCGACTACGCCATGTCGGTGCTCGTCTCGCGGGCGCTGCCCGACGCCCGCGACGGGCTGAAGCCGGTGCACCGCCGGATCCTCTGGGGGATGTTCGAGCAGAACGTGCTGCCGAACCGCTCGCACGTGAAGTGCGCCCGGGTCGTCGGCGACGTCATGGGCAAGTACCACCCCCACGGCGACCAGGCCATCTACGACGCGCTCGTCCGTCTCGGTCAGAGCTTCTCGCTGCGCCACCCGCTCATCGACCCCCACGGCAACTTCGGCTCGCCGTCCGACCAGCCCGCTGCGATGCGCTACACCGAGTGCCGGCTCAGCCGCATCGCGATGCACATGCTGGCCGACATCGACGAGGAGACCGTCGACTTCACTCCGAACTTCGACGGCAACGAGCGCGAGCCGGTGGTACTGCCGGCGCGGTTCCCGAACCTGCTCGTCAACGGCGGTCAGGGCATCGCGGTCGGCATGGCCACCAACATCCCGCCCCACAACCTCGGTGAGGTCATCGACGCGGTGCAGCACCTGCTCGCCAACCCCGAGGCCACCGTCGACGACCTGATGGAGTTCGTGAAGGGCCCCGACTTCCCGACGGGGTGCCAGATCCTCGGGCGTGCCGGCACGGTCGACGCGTACCGCACGGGGCGGGGCTCGGTGAAGATGCGGGCGGTCGCCGAGATCGACGAGACCAACTCGGGCACCCGCATCGTCGTCTCCGCCATCCCGTACCAGACCTCCGTCGAGTCGATCGAGCAGAAGGCGGCCGAGGCCGTCGAGCGCCGCGAGATCGATGGCATCCGCTCCATCGTCAACGAGTCGGCCAAGGGCGTCACCCGCCTGGTGTTCCACCTCAAGCGCGACGCCACACCCCAGGTCGTGCTCAACAACCTCTACAAGCACACGCCGATGCAGACGAGCTTCGGCGTGAACATGGTGGCGCTCGTCGACGGGGTGCCACGCACGCTCAACCTGCGCGAGGCGCTCGTCGCCTACGTCGACCACCAGATCGAGGTCATCACCCGCCGGTCCCAGTACCGGCTCGACCAGGCCCGCCGCGACCTCCACATCCAGGAAGGTCTGCTGAAGGCGCTCGACCTCATCGACGACATCATCGCCACCATCCGGGCGTCCGACGACCGCGCCGCCGCCCGCGGCGCGCTGATGGCCGAGCCCTTCGAGTTCAGCGAGATCCAGGCCAACCACATCCTCGATCTCACCCTCGGCCGGCTCACCCGCCTCGGCCGCACCGAGATCGAGGAGCGGATCGCCCGCCTGCGCGAGCAGATCGCCGAGCTCGAGGCGATCCTCGCCGACGACGGCAAGCTCCGGGCGGTCATCCGCGACGAGCTCGCCGAGGTCCGCGACACCTTCGCCACCCCGCGCCTCTCCGAGCTCACCTTCGACCCGGGCGACCTCGACATCGAAGACCTCATCGACGACGAGGACGTCGTCGTCACGCTCTCCCATGCGGGCTACATCAAGAACGTGCCGATCGACGCGTTCCGCACCCAGGGCCGCGGCGGTCGGGGAGTGGCGGGCACGAAGCTGAAGGACGACGACTTCGTCAGCCACGTCCTCCACACCACCGCTCACTCCTACCTGCTGTTCTTCTCGAACCTCGGCCGGGTCTACCGGTTGAAGGCCCACGAGATCCCGATCATGGATCGCACGGCGCGGGGCACGGCCATCGTCAACCTCCTCCCGCTCCAGCCGGGCGAGCAGATCCAGGCCCTCATCGACACCCGCGACTACGAGACGAACCGCTACCTGTTCTTCGCCACCAAGCAGGGCCAGGTGAAGAAGACCCGCTTCACCGAGTACGACAGCTCGCTGCGGGCGGGCATCATCGCGCTCAACCTGCGCGAGGGCGACGAGCTCGTCGCGGTGTTCCCCACCAACGGCGACTCCGACATCCTGATGACCTCGAAGGCCGGTCAGACGATCCGCTTCGCGGAGAGCGAGGTGCGGGCGATGGGCCGTGCGGCGGCCGGCGTGCGGGGCATGCGCCTGCGCGAGGGCGACGAGCTGGTCGCGGCCGACGCCGTCCGCGAGGGCACGAACTACGTCATCGTCACCGACGCGGGCTACGGCAAGCGCACCGCCACCGACCAGTACCCCCGCAAGGGTCGGGGCACCCAGGGTGTGCGGGGCATCAGCCTCCCCGAGGCCCGAGGCCATGTCGTGGCCGCGTTCCTCGCGGCCGACGACGACCAGATCGTCGCGGTGAGCACCGACGGCATCCTCATCCGCACGGTGGTGGGCGAGATCTCCCTCCAGGGCCGCTCGGCCACCGGCGTGCGGGTGATGAACCTCGAGGAGGGTGCCCGCGTGGCCTCGGTCGCCCCGATCACCGCCTCCGACCTCGACGACGGCGACGACGGCGAGGACACCGAGGATCCCGCGCTCGAGTCCGTTGCCGTCGACGCGTCCGACCCGGCCGGATCCGACACCTCCACCGACGACGAGTCCTGACGGGTGGCGCGGGCCCACCGCGCCACCCCCTCTCATCCCTTCCCCCGACCACTTCCCCCACCAGCACCTCGACACCGGAGGACTCAGGTGGATACGCACGTGGAAGGGCGCCCGGCCGACGCCGGGCAGGTGGTGCCGCTCGTCGCGGCGCTGATCGTGGTGATGGCCGGCATCGCCCTCGCCGTCGTCGCGGTCGGCGGCGTGCTGGCCGACCGGGCCGTCGCCCGCACGGCGGCCGATGCCGCGGCACTGGTGGCGGCGGTCGACTCCGACGAGGCGGCGGCCGCGGTCGCGGGGGCCAACGGTGCACGGCTCGTCGCGATCGAGCGCCACGGCGTCCAGGTGGAGGTCACCGTCGCGGTCGGCCGGGTCACGGCGCGAGCCCGGGCCGAGGCCCTCGACCGGGTCCGGTCGACGGGTGCGCATGGCGCGGGGTGACGAATCCCATAGGCTGTGGGGATGGCAGAGCAGCTGGGGGTCGGCGCGCCCGAACGTGAGGGAACTCGCCCCACGTCCGGCGACGACACCGTCCCGCCGCGGTCGCGCACGTCGCCGGCGGCCGCCGGGAACGGTTCCGCGCCGGCTGCCGCCGCCGAGCCCGTCGAGGCCGAGCCGGCCGAGCGTGGGCCCGAGGTCGACCCCGACCCGCGCACCGACGGTGCGAGTCGCACGCCGGCACGGGCGAGGGGCGACGAGCGCAGCGCCGCCGTCGAGCGTCACCCGTCGATGGCCCAACGCCTCGGACTGCGGCCGAAGGGTCGCCTCCGCGCCCGCAAGGTGCAGCGCATCGTTCGCCGCGTCGACCCGTGGTCGGTGCTGAAGCTCTCGCTGATCTTCTACTTCTGTGTCTGGGTGATGGTCATCGTCGCGGCAGTGCTCCTGTGGGGCGTCGCCGTGGGGTCCGGCACCATCGGCAGCCTCGAGAGCTTCATCGCCGAGTTCCTGGCCTTCGAGGAGTTCCGCTTCAACGGCGACCAGCTGTTCCAGCTCTTCGCGCTCGGTGGCCTCATCGGGGTGTTCGTCGCCACCGCGGTCACCGCGGTCCTCGCGGTGCTCTTCAACCTCATCGCCGACCTCACCGGTGGCATCCGGTTCACGGTGGTCGAAGAGGAGAGCGCCCGCCGGGTGCTCGACCGGCGCTGACCCCGCTCGGGGCGGTGACGTCATCGTCCGGTGCCACTCCGGGTGGCCTCCGGGACCGTCGAGCGGCTACCGTTCTCGACCTGGCGGGGCTATAGCTCAGTCGGTTAGAGCGCACCCCTGATAAGGGTGAGGTCGCTGGTTCGATTCCAGCTAGCCCCACGCATCGCCCACCGCTCGGCGGTCGGGCCCCGACCCTCACTCGGAGGCACATCCGTGGTGACCATGATCCGACGGGCGTTGGTGGCGCTCGGAATCGCCGGTCTCATCGCGGCCGTGCTGCGCCTGCGGGGCACGGGTGGCACGCCGCCCCGCGACGGTGGCTGGCGCGAGCTCACCGGCCCGGATCTCCGCTGACGTGGCGCGCTCCACCGTCGGCATCATCGGCGTCGGCGCGGTCGGGGCGCGTGCGGCCCGTCAGCTCGTGTCCTCCGACGAGGTCGACTCGGTCGTCCTCCGCGACCTCGACGCCGGGCTCGTCGACGGCGTCGTACGGTCCCTCGGGTCGGCCGCGGTCGGCGAGCCCCCTCCGCACACCGAGCCGATCGGCGGCGAGGTCGTCGTGCTCGCCACACCGGCCGGCACCCACGCCGCGCTCGCGCGCGACCTCATCGCCCGCGGCCGGTCGGTCGTGTCGGTGTCCGACGACATCGCCGACGTGCGGGCGCTGCTCGATCTCGACGCCGAGGCCACCGAGCGCGATGTGTCGGTGGTCGTGGGCGCCGGATTCTCCCCGGGGCTGAGCTGTCTGCTCGCCGCCCACGCGTCCGCCGACTTCTCCGTGGTCGACGAGATCCACGTCGCCACGGTCGGCACCGGCGGTCCGGCGTGTGCCCGCCAACACCACCGTGCCCTTCGGGGTCAGTCCCTCGACTGGCGCGACGGCGGCTGGACCCAGCGTCCCGGCGGGTCGGGTCGCGAGCTGTGCTTCTTCCCCGATCCCATCGGTGGCCGCGACTGCTATCGGGCGGCTCGGCCCGAGGCGCTCCTGCTCGCGCCGGCGTTCCCGTCGATCACCCGGGCGACGGCCCGCCTCGCGGCCACGCGCCGAGACCGGCTCACCGCCCGCCTCCCGATGCTGCGCCGCCCCCACCCCGAGGGTGGGCCCGGTGCGATCCGCGTCGAGGTGCGGGGCTGGCGCGACGACCAGCGGCACGTGAAGGTGCTCGGGGCGATGGACCGTCCCGCGGTCGCGGCCGGCGCGGTGGCCGCGGTGGCCGCGGTGGCGGTGCTCGAGGGCCGGGTACGTCGGCGCGGTGCCGGCGGTCTCGCGTCGCTCGTCGACTCCCTCCCGCTCCTCACCGAACTCGCCCATCGAGGGGTGCGGGCGGCGGTGTTCGAGGGCCTCGCGTCGTAGCCGACACCCACCGGCCGACCGCGCTCGGTCACGTTACGAACGCGTTGCGAGACAGCCGCGCCTGAAGCGCGCTCCACGCGTTCGTGTGACGTTTTCCACTCAACGTGGCGAAAATTCCTACGCTGCGCTGTCAAGCAGGCGAAAAGTAGTCCGTACGGCCCTTGTGGGGCAGGGGTCGCGCGGGGTTACCTGAGAGACCTCAGTCACAGGGGAATCGATCAGCCGGGTGGGTTGATCGAGAGAAGGGCGATTCACAATGGGCAACTCTCAGGAACTCTCCCAGCGCATCGAAGAGCACCTGCCGCTGGTGAAGCACATCGTGTTCCAGGTAGCGGTCCACTTCCCCCGTCACGTCGACCGCGAAGACCTGGCTCGGGCCGGGGCGCTCGGGCTCGTCGAAGCCGCTCGGCGCTACGACGACGACCGTGGCGTTCCCTTCGAGCGGTTCGCCGCGCAGCGCATCCGCGGCGCGATCCTCGACGCCGTGCGTGCCGCCGACTGGGCGCCGCGCTCGGTCCGCACCCTCGCCCGCCGGCTCGAGGCTGCCGAGCAGCGCCTCGCCAGCCAGCTCGGGCGGGTGCCGAACCCCGCGGAGATGGCCGAGGAGCTCGGTATCACCCGCGCCGAGCTCGACCGTCTCCAGGACCGCATGTTCCGGTCGGTCGTCCTCGCGCTCGAGCACGAGGTCACCGACGACACCGACGAGGACCTCACCCTCGTCGACGTCCTCACCGACCCGAACTCCGTCGAGCCCCTCGAAGAGCTCGAGACCCGCGAGCTGCTCGGCTACCTCCGCGACGCGGTCGATCTGCTCCCCGAGCGCCAGCGCCTCGTCGTGGTCGGCTACTTCCTCGAGGGCAAGAGCTCCCAGGAGCTCGCCCGCTTCCTCGGCGTCACCGAGTCGCGCATCTCCCAGCTGCGCTCCGAGGCGCTCGAGATGCTGCGCGACGGCATCGAGTCCCAGTACGGCCTCCGCGAGGTCGACGACGAGCCCACCGGGCGGGTCGCCCGACGCAAGGCCGGCTACGCCCAGGCCATCGCCGGGGCGAGCCCGTGGCGCGAGCGTCTCGACTGGGTCGACGAGTACGACGTCGAGTCCGAGCCGCCGGTGCCGGTGGGCGTGCGCTGGAACTGACCCGGTTGCTCAGAGCGGGACGGCTCTGAGCCAGCGGTCGAGGTGGGCGGGATCGCCGAACACCTCGAGCCGGGCGGGCGGCACCCGTCCGGTGATCATGAGGGCGAGGTCGCTCGCGGTGCCCCGCGCAGCCACGTCGCCCTTCGCGTGCTCGTGGGTCCACGTGACGCCGTCGGCGCCGACCTCGATCAGCCACTCGCCGGGAGGCTCGGCGCCTTCCTCGAGGTCGGTGGCGTGGAGGTGGATGCGGACCGTGTCGTGCTCCCACGCCTCGGGATCGAACCGACGGGGGACGGCGACCTCGAGGAGCTCGTCGACGATGTCGAGGGCCTGGGCCCGCTCGAGGGGGGTGGGTCGGTCGACGGCTGCCTCGGCGTCCCACCGGTGGATCGCCGTCTCGTGCGCGGCACGCCGGGCCCAGAAGGCGGCGGTGCGCGGCCCGGCGAACGAGGGTGCGGGTCGATCCGGCGGTGTGCTGTCGAGGGTGCCGAGCAGCGCGAGCAGGCCGTCGTCGTACCAGTCGGGGAGCTCGTCGAGTGGGATGTCGGCCGAGCGGTCGATGGCGACGAGCTTGCCGGGGTCGTCGGCGCGCAGCTGCGCGGTCTGCCAGCGGTGCACCCACCCGACGTGTCGGACGAGGTCGGGGAGCGACCAGTCGGGGCAGGTGGGCACGTCGATGTCGGAGATGGGGACCGCGCCGAGCGCGGCGCCCTCCCGTCGCAGTGCGTCGACGAGGGCTCGGTGGTCCACCTCGTCAGTCTCGCAGGTGCGCGAGGGCAGGGGAGGACCATTCGTCGATCGGTCGGCTCAGGCGGTGTCCTCGGTGGCGGTGCGGAACATCGCGGGTGAGGTCCACCAGGGGACCACCTTCGGGAGCAGCTCGAGGGCGGCCGCGGCGAGGACGGTGACCGACACGATCGTCCACCACTGGCCCGCCGGAGGGTGGACGAGGGCGAAGAAGTCGCGGGGGAAGGGCCAGAGGAAGGCGACGACGTAGCCGGCGGCCATCCCGCACAGCAGGGTGATGCGGTAGACGTTGAAGGGACGACAGAGCATCGAGAGGATGTAGAGCCCGAGGCCGAGGAGCACGCACACCGCGACGGTGCGTGCTTGGTCGAGTTCCACCGCGTGGTTCCGACGGGCGATCTCGTAGGCGACGAAGGTCGCAGCGCCCGCGAGGACCCCGGAAGGCACGGCGAAGCGGACGACGCGCGTCACGAACCCCGGTGTGGCCCGTCGCCAGTTGGGTTCGAGGGCGAGGAAGAAGCCCGGGACACCGATCGAGAACGTGCCGACGAGGGTGAGGTGGCGGGGGAGGAACGGGAAGGGGATCGACATGATGCCGGTGAGGGCGGCGAGGACGATGGCGTAGCCGGCCTTGGCGACGAAGACGTTGGCCACCCGCTCGATGTTGTTGATGACCCGCCGGCCCTCGGCGAGCACGACGGGGAGGGTGGCGAAGGAGTTGTCGAGCAGGACGAGCTGGGCGACGGCGCGGGTGGAGGCGGAACCGGCGCCCATCGCGATGCCCATGTCGGCGTCCTTCAGGGCGAGCACGTCGTTGACCCCGTCGCCGGTCATGGCGACGATGTGGCCTCGCGACTGGAGCGCACCGACCATCTCGCGCTTCTGGTGGGGGGTGACGCGCCCGAACACGGTGACCTCGTCGAGGACCGCCGCCAGCTCGTCGGGGTCGTCGGGCAGCTCGCGGGCGTCGACACAACGGTCGGCGTTCGGGATGCCGGCGCGGGCGGCCACCGCCCCGACGGTGGCGGGGTGGTCGCCGGAGATGACCTTCAGGGTGATGTCCTGGGCGGCGAAGTAGTCGAGGATCTCGGGCGCGTCTGGTCGGATCTGGTCCTCGAGCAGGACGAGCGCGACGGGCGCGAGGTCGTCGGGGAGGCGGTCGGAGAGCGACGCCTCGGTGTGGGCGAGGAGGACGAGGCGCCGACCGAGCTCGGCGTGGGTGGTCACCTCGGCGCGCACCCACTCCGCGGCGGGGCCGGTGGCGTCGGCGCCGAGCACCACCTCGGGGGCGCCGAGCACCCAGGTGCCGCGCTCGGGGAACGACGACGCCGCCCACTTGCGGGCCGACGAGAACGGGACGACGACCTCGGGGTCCCATCCGTCGGGCATGGCCACCTCGGCGGCGATGGCCGAGAGGGTGGCGTTGGGGTTCGGGTCACAGCCGGCGACCGCGCCGAGCGCGTCACGAACGGCGGCGAGGTCGAACCCGGCTCCACCGTCGGGCGGGACGAGCACGAGGTCGCTGAAGCTGATCTCTCCGGTGGTGATCGTGCCGGTCTTGTCGAGGCACAAGACGTCGACGCGGGCGAGCAGTTCGACCGAGGCGAGCTCCTTCGCGAGTGCCTGGCGGCGGGCGAGGGCGAGGATGCCGACGATGAAGGCGATGGAGGTGAGGAGGACCAGGCCATCGGGCACCATGGCGACCGCGGCGGCGACGGTGCCCCGCAGGGCCTCGCGCCAGTCGTCCTCGGCGGAGAGGAGCGAGAGCAATAGGACGATCGACACCGGAGGGATGACGAACACCAACCAGCGGAGGATCGTGTTGATGCCGGTGCGCAGCTCGGAGTTCGCGAGCTTGAAGCGCCTCGCCTCCTCGGCGAGGGTGGTCGCGTACGACTCCGCGCCGATGCGGGTGGCGCGCACATAGCCCGACCCGGCGGCGACGAAGCTGCCCGACATCACCTCGTCGCCCGGTTCCTTCTGGATGGGGTCGGACTCGCCGGTGAGGAGCGACTCGTTGGCCTCGAGCCCGTAGGACACGAGGACCTCCCCGTCGACGACGATCTGGTCGCCGGGCTGGAGCTCGATGACCTCGTCGGCGACGACGGCCGAGAGGCCCACCTCCTCGACCTCGCCGTCGCGCACCACCCGTGCGCGGGGTGCGCTGAGGACGGCGAGGCGGTCGAGCTCGCGCTTGGCGCGCAGCTCCTGGATGATGCCGATCGTGCTGTTCGAGACCACCACGCCGGCGAAGAGGGCGTCGGGGCCGGGGGCGGCGATCATGATGAGCACGAACATCACGCCGATGATCCCGTTGACCGGGGTCAGCACGTTGGCGCGGACGATCTGGCCGAGGGTCCGGGTCGGCGCGTCGGGCACGAGGTTGACCCGTCCGTCGCGGGTGCGCTCGTCGACCTCGGCCCGGGTGAGCCCGGGCATCGGCGGGGCGTGGGAGGTCATGCAGGTGCTGACCCTAGCGACCGCGGTGCGTGCCGAGCGGCCACTCTCGGACGCCTGCCGATAGCGTGGCGGGGTGCCCACCTCCGCGACGCGTGTCACCCCCGCCCAGCCGGTCCCGTCGCCCTCCGACGGCGGCCGTGCAGGCGTTCCGGTGGTGGGGCGGGGTGTCCTGCTCGCCCACGGTTCGGTCGTCGCCCTCGACCGTGCCGAGTTCCGGCTCGAGCCGGGCACCCTCACCGCAGTCATCGGCCCGAACGGATCGGGGAAGTCGACCTTGCTCCACGGGATCGCCGGGCTGCTCGCCCCCGTCGAGGGGGAGATCCTCGTCGGTGATCGGCGCGCGGGCAGCGGTCCCGCGCAGGTCGCCTATGTGCTCCAGAGCACCCGTGTGCACGAGCACCTTCCCGTCACCGTCCGCGAGGTCGTCACGATGGCGCGCTACGCCCACCGCGGGGCGTTCCGGAGGCTGCGCGCCCACGATCGACGGGTCGTCGAGGAGTCGCTCGAGCGGCTCGAGGTGGCCGACCTCGCCGGGCGCCAGATCCGCGAGCTCTCCGGCGGCCAGCGGCAGCGGGTGTTCGTCGCCCAGGGGCTCGCCCAGGACGCGCCGGTCCTGTTGCTCGACGAGCCGGTCACCGGGCTCGATCTGCTCTCGCGCCGTCGCATCCTCGAGGTGGTGGGCGAGGAGCGCGATGCGGGCCGCACGGTCGTCATGACCACCCACGACCTCGGCGAGGCCGCCCACGCCGACCACGTCCTGCTCCTCGCGGGGCGCGTCGTGGCCGAAGGACCACCAGGCCAGGTCCTCACTGCCGAGCACCTCGCCACCGCCTACCGTCAGCGCCTCGTCCGTCTCGACGACGAGGTGTTGATGCTCGACGACGCCCCCCACCACCACGCCACCCCCGACGACGCGTCGCCTCACACCGGGCACTCCCACTGAGCGCGCCCCAGGTACGCCCCGAGGGGGCAGGGGTGGTGGTCGACCCCCGCGTGGGGGAGACTGGCCCCATGACCGCCGATCGCGACCCTGCTGGACGATCGACGGAACTCGACCGGAGCGCCCTGCTGGAACTGGCCCTCGAGGCGAGCGGCACGGGGGCCTGGCGGTGGGATCCCGTGGCCGAGGTCGCCGTGTGGGACACCACGATGGAGGCCCTGTGCGGGGTGGAGGCGGGCACCTTCGACGGGACCCTCGCCGCCTGGCGCGAGGTGGTCCACCCCGACGACCGCCAATGGGTGATGGAACTGCTCGGCTCCACCCTCGGTCAGACGCATCCGTTCTCCTTCACGCATCGGATGCTGGGGGCCGATGGGTCGGTGCGGTGGCTCGAGGTCCGGGGTCGGGGATTCGTCGACGTGGATGGCCACACCGTCGGAGCGGTGGGCTGCGCGTTCGACGTCACCGACCGCACCGCGCTCGAGGCCGAGCGTGAGGGGCTGATCGCCCGGTCGAACCTGCTGCTCGCCCGCCTCGACTCGCTCCAGCAGATCGGCGGCCGACTCGCCGGCGCCTCGTCGATCGACGAGGTCGGCAAGGTGGTGGTCGACGAGCTGCAGGCCACCCAGCTCGGCCGGTCCCGCGCCGTGTGGATCGTCGACGGGCGGGACCGCGCGTTGGAGCTGGTGGCGAGCCACGGCTCCTCCGAGGAGGTGCTGGCGAACTTCGTGTCGATCCCTGTCGATGCCGACCTCCCTGCGGCGGTGGCCTGGCGCGAGCGGCGCATCGTCCGGTCCGACACGCCCGAAGACGCCCGCCGGGAGTTCCCGGCACTCGCCGACGCCGCACGCAGCACCCGCGGGTTCCTCGTCGTGCCGTTGGTCCAGGCCGATCGCTGTGAGGGGGCCTTGGTCGTCGGGTTCGACGACCCCGCGATCCCCGAGCTCGACATCGCGTTCCTCCGGGCGCTCGCCGGTCACGTCGCCCAGTCGGTCGCGAGGGCCCGGTGGTCCGACGCCGTGGTCGAGCGGGCCGAGGTGTCGATGGCGCGAGCCGAGTACGAGCGATCGCGCCGCGAGCGTGTCGAGTTCCTCTCCCAGCTCACCGGTTCGGCGCTCGTCGCCGCCGATCTCGACGACCTGCTCGACCGCATCACCCGCTCGGCGGTGCCCCGGCTCGGCGACTGGTGCGCGATCCACTTCCTCCCCGAGGGATCGAGCACGGTGCACAGCTCGATCGCGCATGTCGATCCGGCGCGCGAGCACCGGGCGCGCGAGATCCAGGAGCGGTTCCCGTTCAGCCTCGACCGGCCCGGCGGTGCCGCCGAGGTGATGCGCACCGGCCGGCCCGAGCTGCTCGTCGACATCGACGAGTCCACGCTCGAACAGGTGCTCGTCCACATGGACGCGGAGGATGCCGAGGAGTTGCGGACGATCGTCCGCGAGCTCGGGCTCGTGAGCGCGATCAGTGTGCCGCTCATGACGAGGAACCGAGTCGTGGGCCTGATGCAGTTCGTGATGGCCGAGTCGGGGCGGCACTACGAGCCTGCCGATCTCGCCCTCGCGGAGGCCGTGGCAGGGCGTGTCGCCGACGCGGCCCGCGCGGCGTGGAGCACCGATCAGCAGCGGGCGATCGCCAACTCGTTGCAGCGGGCGCTGCTGCCGCCCGGCCTGCCCGACGTGCCCGGCCTGGGGGTTGCGTGTCGGTATGCGACCGGCGACTCGGCGATCGAGGTCGGTGGCGACTTCTACGACCTGTTCGCGCTCGGTGGCGACCGGTTCGCGTTCGCGATCGGCGACGTGTGCGGAACGGGCGCCGACGCCGCCGCGGTGACGGTGATCGCCCGACACACCATCCGCGCCGCGGCTCGCCACGGCGTCGACCCGGCCGAGGTGGTCGAGTGGGTGAACCAGGCGCTGCTCGAAGGCGGCCGTGGCCGGTTCTGCACGGTCTGCTACGGCACGCTCGAGCGGGCGGCCGATGGCAGGTGGGTGCTGACCTCTACCGCAGCAGGACATCCGCTTCCCGTGGTCCGCCGCGCCGACGGCTCCACCGAGCAGGTCGGGAGGTTCGGCACCCTGGTGGGGGCGTTCACCGACATCGACGTGACGGTTGCCGAGCGCGTGCTCGATCCGGGCGACGTGCTCGTGCTCTACACCGACGGCCTCACCGATCTGCCCGGACCGGCCGGTGCCGACGCCGACGACGTCGAGGGTGAGCTCGCGGGCCATGGCGTCACCCGGCCCGACGCGGTGGCCGACGGGCTGCTCGACTGGCTCCGCCGGCGCACCCAGGGTGGCGACCACAGCGACGACGTGGCGCTGCTCGTGCTCACCGTCGACTGACGGCTTTCGTGGTCGTCACGCAGCGACCTGTCCGTGCCTACCGGGGAACCGGGCGGCGCCGCGCGACGTCCCACTCGTCGTCGGACGACTGAGGGGTGACGACCGTGGCGAGCGAGATCGGTTCGGATCAGGAATCGCCGGACCGGGCATCGGGTGATGTCGTCGACGG
>CAZAVX010000011.1:0-50420 GCA_964488835.1 uncultured Iamiaceae bacterium
TGGCGTCTGGTCGCCGGGGTTCAGCCCGTTGACGGCCTTCTGCTGCTGCTGGTCCACTCGCCGTGAGAGAGCGAGGGCCTCCTTGATGTCGAGGTTGTCGGTGTGGCGGGCGAACTGGTGGGAGAAGATGATCGACTCCACCTCGATGCCGTTCATGAGGATCACGCGGGTGCGGGTGTAGGGGTCCACCTCCCGCGGGTCGTAGGGCTCGGTGTTGAGCTCCGACCAGCTGCGGAACTGGTCCTCCACGGGGATTCCGGCGTGATCGAGCGGGTTCATCGCCATCGCGTGCTCCTGGTGTCGTGGCTCGCGGCCCCGGTCGTGGCTCCGCCCGACCACGCAGTACCCACCGCCACCCGATCCCAGACCTCCGCCCAGCGGAATGATCTGCGCCGCGAAACCAGACGCGAGGAGTGACCGGCCACTACGTGGGGTAGGGCGCTCGACGTGGAGCCGCCGACCGTCAACGCCCGTCTCGAGCTCGCCGTCGACCATTCGTTGGTGCGGCTGGTCCGACTCGTGGTGAGCGGGGTGGCCTCCACCCTGGCGATGGAGATCGACGACGTGGAGAGCTGCCGCTCGGCGGCCGACGAGCTGTGCAGCACCCTCGTCGACCTCGGAGATCCGTCAGGCACGTTGGCGGTCCAGATCGCGGCGGTCGACGGGTCGCTCGTCGTGTCCGGCCAGGTCGAGCGGGACACCGGGCGGGCGATCGACGACGACCGACGCCGGCTCGCACAGCTCATCGTCGACGCCACCGCCGACGAGCACGAGCTCGTCACCGAGCCGCCGACCGTCAGTTTCCGGTTCGTCAAGCGCAGGCGGAGAGGAGCCCCCGATGAGGTGCGTGCCACGAACGCATGAGCGCGACGAGACCGAACTCGACCGCCTCACGCGGTACCACGCCACCCGATGTCCGCGCCTGAAGGCCGAGCTGGTCGAGGAGTACTTCTGGATCGCCCATGCCGTCGCACGCCGCTACCGGGGCAGGGGGGAGCCCTACGAGGACATCCTCCAGGTCGCGGCGCTCGGCATCGTCGCGGCGCTCGACCGTTTCGACCCCGAGACCGGACGGGCGTTCCCGGCCTTCGCGATGCCGACGGCGCTCGGCGAGGTGAAGCGCCACTTCCGCGACCGCTCGTGGCGGGTCCGCGTCCCGCGGGGCGTCAAGGACCTGGTGCTCGAGGTGAGTCGGACGGTCGACGAGCTGACCGCGGACCTCGACCGGGAACCGACCACCCGTGAGGTCGCCGACCGTCTCGGCGTCGAGGTCGTCGCGGTCGAGCGCACCCGAGTCGCGAGCGAGGCCAACCACCCGGCCCCCGTCGATCCCATGTACGACTCCGGTCGCGACCAGCTCGCCGACCCAGGTCCGGGGGGCGAAGAGCTCGCCGACGACCGGGTGATGCTCGACCTCGGCCTCGAGCAGCTCGCCGAACGCGAGCGCACCATCGTCCTGCTCCGCTTCTACGAGGACCTCTCCCAGGAGGAGATCGCCGCCCGCATGGGCATCTCGCAACCACACGTGTCCCGGATCCTCCGTGCGGCGCTCGCCGAGATGCGCCGGGCGCTCACGACCGTGCCCTGAGGACCCTGGGCGGGGGGCGCGTCGCGGTCAGTGTCACACTCCCTCTGCACGATGGCGGGGTGAGACACCTCATCATCGACTGTGACGACTGCGCCCATCAGCACACCGCCACCTGCGCCGACTGCGTGGTCACCTTCATCTGCCGTGAGTCGGAGGGGGCGGTGGTGGTCGACGCCACCGAGCGCCTCGCCCTCCGCCGCATGAGCGAGGCCGGGTTGGTCCCCGAGCTGCGCCACCGGCGCCGCTCGGGGTGAACCCGCCGCCGTTCCTGGCCGCGACTCCGCTTGCCGGGTGTCACAGCGGGAGGCGACCATGGCCCGATGCCGCTCGACTCCGCCGCGATCGAAGCCCTCGGCCTCGCTGTCGGGCTCGACGCGGTCGGCGTCGCGGGGGCCGAGCCCTTCACCGAGGCCCGACAGGAGATCGAACGCCGGCGCGAGCTCGGCCTGCACGCCGACATGGCCTTCACGTTCCGGAACCCGGCCCGTTCCACCGAGCCCGCGCGCACCCTCGAGGGTGCCCGGGCACTCGTCGTGGGGGCGAAGCGCTACGACCGCGAGGTGCCGGCTCCCGCGCCGGGCAGCGAGCCGGTGGCCCGCGTGGCGCGCTACGCCTGGCACGACCACTACGCCGAGCTGCGCGCCAGCCTCGAGACGGTCGCCGACGAGCTGCGGGGCGAGGGGTGGCGGGCGAGGGTGCTGGCCGACGACAACGCCCTCGTCGATCGGGCGGCGGCTCACCGGGCGGGGCTCGGGTGGTTCGGGAAGAACGCCAACCTGCTCCTGCCCGGCCAGGGTTCGTGGTTCGTGCTCGGCTCGGTGCTCACCGACGCGCCGCTCGAGCCCACCGAGTCGAGGGTCCCCGACGGGTGCGGCTCCTGTACACGCTGCCTCGACGACTGTCCCACGGGGGCCATCGTCGCCCCCGGTGTCGTCGATGCCCGCCGCTGCCTGGCCTGGCTGGTCCAGGCGAAGGGGGTCTTCCCGGTCGAGCATCGGGTCGCGCTCGGCGACCGCCTCTACGGCTGCGACGACTGCCAGGAGGTGTGCCCGCCGAACCGCCTGGTCGACAGGCGTCG
Source organism: uncultured Iamiaceae bacterium (assembly GCA_964488835.1). Taxonomy (GTDB): domain Bacteria; phylum Actinomycetota; class Acidimicrobiia; order Acidimicrobiales; family SKKL01; genus SKKL01. Next base: position 2,667 of record CAZAVX010000011.1, read on the forward strand.
CGATGCCTCCGATCCCGGCTCGCACGCCGACCCCGCCGACCAGGCATGGGTTCCGGTCCTCGACCTCCTCACCTCCACCGACGAGGAGATCATGGTCCGCCACGGCCGGTGGTACGTGCCCGAACGCGACCCCGCGGCGATCCGCCGCAACGCACTCCTCGTCCTCGCCAACACGGCTGCGCCCGACGACCCTCGGCTCGAGGTGGTGCTCACCGACGCGCTCGCCGACCCCCGCCCGCTCGTGAGGGCCCACGCCGTGTGGGCGGCCAGACGGCTCGGCCGCGACGACCTGCTCCACCTCGTCGCCGCCGATGTCGACGAGTGGGTGCGCACCGAGCTCGACCGCCACGAGGTGCCCGCGCGGTGAAGCACCTGCTCGTCACCAACGACTTCCCGCCCAAGGTCGGCGGCATCCAGAGCTACCTCTGGGAGCTGTGGCGTCGGCTCCCGCCGGAATCGTTCGCCGTCCTCACCACCCCGTACCCCGGTGCGGCGGAGTGGGACGCCGACCAGCGGTTCCGGGTCGAGCGCACCGCCGAGAAGGTCCTCCTGCCCACCCGTGCGCTGCGCGACCACATCGATGGCCTCGCCGCCGAGGTCGGCGCGGAGCTCGTCGTGCTCGACCCGGCGCTGCCCGTCGGGGCGCTCGGGCCCAGCCTGGCGACCCCCTACGACGTGGTGCTCCACGGCGCCGAGATCACCGTTCCCGGGCGCCTGCCCGGCTCCCGTCAGGCACTCCGTCGGGTGCTCGTCGCCGCACGCCAGGTCATCGCCGCAGGTGGCTATCCGCTCGCCGAGGCCGAGCGGGCCGCGGGCCGTTCCCTGCCGGCGGTCGTCGTGCCACCGGGGGTCGACGTCGACCGCTTCTGTCCCCTCGACGACTCGGCGCGGCGCGCCGCTCGTGCTGTGCTCGGCCTCCCCACCGACGCCACCGTGGTGCTCGGCCTCAGCCGGCTGGTCCCCCGCAAGGGGTTCGACGTGTTGCTCGACGCCGCGGCCCGCCTCGCACCGCAGCATCCCTCCCTGCTCGTCGCCATCGCCGGTGGCGGGCGCGATCGTCCCCGCCTCGAACGCCTCGCCGCCCGTGTCGGGGCGCCGGTCCGGTTCCTCGGGCGTGTCGACGACGACCTCGTCCCCGACCTGTACGGCTGTGCCGACGTCTTCGCCATGCTGTGCCGGAACCGGTGGGCAGGGCTCGAGCAGGAGGGCTTCGGCATCGTGTTCGTCGAGGCAGCCGCGGCGGGGGTCCCCCAGGTGGCGGGCCGCAGCGGGGGCGCGCACGAGGCGGTCGACCACGGGCGCACGGGTCTCGTCGTCGACGATCCACACGACGTCACCGCCGTCGCCCGCGCGATCGGGCTCCTCCTCGACGACCCGGACCTGCGGCACCGGTTCGGCGTGGCGGCGCGGGAGCGGGCGGTGCGGGAATTGGCCTACGAGGTGCTCGCCGACCGGCTCGCCGCGAGCCTCGGGATCGCGCGGTGACACCCGGTCGGTCCCTCGTCCGGGCGTCCTGGGCCGGCACGCTCGCCCTGCTCCTCGCCTGTCTCGCGGGGCTCGTCGCCATCGACACCTTCGCCCCCGTGGTCGTCTGGCTCTCCGCGGCGATGTTCGTCGTCGGCTGCGTGCTGTTCTTCGTCGCGTATGCCATCGCGGTCGGTCGCTCACGCACCGACGCCATCGGGATCGGCGGCCTCTACTTCCTCAGCGGCAGCGCGCCGCCGGAGGTCCGCCGTCAGCTCGTCGGCTCGTTCGTCGCCCAGTGCGTCATCGTCGTGGCGGTCGTCGCCCTCCGGCCCTTCACCTCGCTCGTGCTCAGCTCGCTCGCCCCGATGTTCGGCCTCGGGTGCACCGGGGTGTGGGGTGCGCGCCACGGGACCTTTGCGCCACGTCGGGGTCCGCGGACAGAATCGGGCGAGGATCCCCCCGGAGGAGGCTGACCGATGTCGGAGCAGGCCACGGAACGCACCGTGATCAAGGCGCCAGTCGAGCGGTGTTACGAGGTCGCGGCCGACATCGAGCGCTATCCGGAGTGGGCCGCCGACATCAAGGAGGCCACGGTCGTCAGTCGCGACGACGAGGGCCGCCCGCTGCAGGTGGCGTTCCGCACGGCCGCGATGGGCCGCAGCACGAACTACACCCTGGAGTACGACTACAGCGACGCGCCGCGCCGGCTCTCGTGGCGGCAGGTGTCGGGCGACATCACGACCCGGCTCGACGGGTCCTACGTCTTCACCCCACACCCCGACGACCCCGGCAGCACCGAGGTCGCGTACACCCTCGAGGTCGATCTCGTCATCCCGCTCCCCGGCTTCGTGAAGCGCCGTGGCGAGGCGAAGATCCTCCGCACCGCCCTCCCCGAGCTGCGCGACCGGATCGAATCGCTCCACGGGTGACCGAGATGCTCATGTCCGGTCGTTCGCGGCCGATGTAGGCATCACGATGCGCATCATCCGACTCGACCTCGAGAACGGGGAGGAGATCGATCTCCACCCCTACGTGACCGTGCTGAACGGGCTCGGACCGAGTGTGCAGCGCCGCGTCGCCGAACAGCTCGTCCGCGTCGCCCGGGGCGACGTCGAGGGCATCTCCGGCATGATCGAGGCCCACGGCCTCCTCGTCGATCTCGATCCACGCCGTGTCGGCCCGCTCGGCCTTCCCGCCGACGCCGACATCCTCGTGCACGCCGAGCAGCTGCCGGGTGCCCGCCTCGTCCCCGTGCCCGGGGCCGACGCTGCCGATCGGGCCCTCGAGGAGAAGATCGGCGACATCGAGGCCGAGATCACCCGCCTCGACGCCGAGCTCACCACCGTCACCGCCGAGATCACCCGGGCCACCGCCGAGCTCGACGACGCCCGACGTGGCCTCGACGAGTTCGCGATCACCGCCCACGAAGGCGCGCTGCGTGCGGTCGCCGAAGCCGAAGATCTCGCCCGGCGGCGCCTGGAGGGTGCCGCCGCCAGCGCCGGGGCCTCCCCGGCCGAGCAGCGCCGCGCCGCGCTCGCCGCCGAGCTGGCCGACCTGCGCGACCGACAGGCCCGCCTCCAGGATCTGCTCGACGAAGAGCGACTGGGGCTCCTCGAGCTGCTCGAGCGCCTCGAAGCCGAGCGCGCCCTGCTCGACGAGCTGCGCACCGATGCCACGGCAGGGGCCGAGCCCACGAGCGCCCCCGCCGACACCGCCGAGGTCGAGCCCGAACCCGAGCCCGAGCCCGCGCTGCCCGATCGGGCCGACATGGACGCCGTCCACGCCGCGATCCGCGAGGTGGTCGCCGGGCCCCCCGATGCGCCGATGGTGCCGTCGTTGCCCGCCGCCGCACTCGCGGATCAGGTCGCCGCCCACCGCGAGCGTCATCGTGAGTGGGAGCGCGGCCTCGCCGAGCGCGGCCTCGACACCGGCGTGCTCCACGAGCGCCTCGAGGCCGCCCGGCGCGTGGAGGCCGCGGCGGCCGAGGAGGCTCGCCCGAAGACCGTCACGCCCGACGACGAGCGCGAGATCGAACGGCTCCACGACATCGTCACCGAGCACGCCGAGAAGCGGGGGAGCCGGCGCTGGGGGAAGGAAGCGGCCCGCCTCTACGAGGAGGCGAGCGCGGAGCTCGACGCCCTCCTCGGCAAGTACGGCTTCCCCACCTACGCAGCGTTCATCATGGAGCGCACGAACCCCGCCGTCGACGCCCAGGCGAGGCAGCGACACGAGGACGCGAAGGTCCTCGTCGCCAACATCGAGCGCGAGATCGACGAGGTCACGACGGCGATCGCCGAGGACCCCCACGGCCGCATGCTCCGCGCCGAGCGCGACCAGCTGTGGAGCGCGGCCGAAGAGCTCCTCGGCGGCTCCTACGAGGGCGACATCGAGGACGCGCTCCGGCAGCTCCGCGTCCCCGGCCCCGTCGAGTTCGACGCCCCCGACCGCCTGCGCGACCTGCTCCGCCGACTCGGGGTCGACGTGTCCGGGGCGACCACCACCGCACGCCTCATCGAGGTGGCCGACGAGTGGTACACCACGGCCACCGAGGCCCACGAGGCCGCCGCGGCCGCGGCGGCTCCCGGGGCGACCGGATCCGGAGATCTCGGCATCTCCCTCCCGGGCGACGAGCCCGACGTGCCCGAGGTGCCCGAGGCGCCCGCCGACCCGGTGGCCGCCCAGGAGGCGCTCGTCCAGGAGATCTTCGATCGCAGCGTCGCGCTCGACCGCGAGCTCACCGAGCACGAGAACGAGTTCGACCAGCGTGCCGAGGAGATCGCGGCGCTCGAGGCGAAGCTCGTCGCCCTCGACGAGGAGACGGGCACGGGTCGGGGCGATCCCGACGCCGACCCGCTCGCCGATGCCATCGCCGCCGATCCCACGGTGGTCGGGGCACGCGAGCAGGCCGAGCTCACCGCCGCCCGGCTCGAGCGCCATCGCGGCGCCGTCGAGCGGGTCGACCGCATGCACGCTTCGATCGGCGAACTGCGGCACACCGAGCGGATGCTCACCGCCCAGCGCGACGGGTTGGCCACCGAGGTCGCCTCCCTGCGGGCCGAGCGCGACGGCGACGAGGGTCGGGTGCTGCTCCCGGTCAGCTGGACGCTCACCGAAGAGGGCGTCGGGCCGATCGAGTGGTACCTGCTCGGACGGGTCGCGTCGCTGCGGTCGGTCTGCGCCGCGGGGTCGGTGCCGCTCGTCCTCGACGACGCGTTCCGCAACCTGCCACCCGACGAGGTCGCCACCCTGTGCGACGCCCTGGCCCGCATCGGCGAGACCGTCCAGGTGATCTATCTCGGCGACGAGCCAGCGGTGGCCGAGTGGGCCGAGCGGCAGGGCCTCGACCATGCCGCGGTGGTCCGCCCGGGCCAGCCTGCGATCTGACAGAGGTCTGTCTACGATGCGGGGAACTCACCCCCCCGCAGGAGGCACCGTGACTGCAGTCAGCCCCGAGGTCGTCCGTGAGCTCGCCGACTTCCAGTCCGACGACGCGCTGGTCACCAGTTGCTACCTCAACGTCGACGGACGGGAGCGCGTCCGCCCGGTCGACTACGAGCGCGACCTCGAACGTCTCGTCCGTCGGCTGAAGCAGAACGGCGATCTCGACCCGGCGGTGGCCGCGGACCTCGAGCGGATCTCGCGCTTCGTGCGCGACGGGATGGATCGCCGGCGGGTGCGCGGCGTCGCCATCTTCGCGTGTGGTCCCCGCGACCTCTGGAAGGTCGTGAAGCTCCCGGTGCCCGTGCACAGCCGGCTCCACGTCGGTCCCGCGCCGGCCATCAGTCAGCTCCGCTCGGTCGTCGAGCAGCTCCAGCCCATCGGCATGATCCTCGTCGATCGCCGTCACTCCCGGATCCTCGTGTTCGAGGGCGGCGAGCTCATCGAGCGCACCGAGGCGGTCACCGAGCCCACCCGCGACTACGACGATCGCGGCCAGGCCGAGCGTGGCGACGTCTCCGCCCACGTCGACGAACTCACCCTCCAGCACCTCCGGCAGGCGGCCAAGGCTGCCTTCGAGGTGTTCCAGGAGCACGGTGTCACCCGCGTGAGCCTGGGAGGACCGGCCGAGGCGGTCTCCGAGCTCGAGGAACACCTGCACCCGTACCTCAAGGAGCGGCTCGTCGACCGGGTCAAGCTCGAGGTCAGCGCCGGGCTCGACGACATCCGCATCGCGATGCTCGACATCGAGGCCCGCAGCGAGCGGGCGGAGGAGGCGGCTGCGGTCGCCCGACTCCGCGACGCGGTCGGAGCGGGCCAGAAGGGTGTCGCTGGGCTCGCGGCCACCCTCGAGGCCCTCAACGAGCGTCGGGCCGAACAGCTGCTCGTGTCGGAGGGCTACGAGGACACGGGCTGGCGGTGCCCGTCGTGCCGGCACCTCGCCGCCATCGGCCCGACCTGTGCGAACTGCGGCGCGGAGATGGACCACCTCGACGACGTCGTCGAGGAGGCGGTGCAGGATGCGCTGCTGCAGTCCTGCGACGTCGAGGTGTGCGTGGAGAACGCCGATCTCGACGTCCTCGGTCGCATCGGCGCCATCCTCCGCTTCTGATGCCGCGGCCCTCCGGCGCCGGGGAGGCGTGAGCGCGGTGCGGGTCGGGATCGACCTGGGCGGCACGAAGCTGCTCGGCGTGGCGATCGACGAGGCGACGGGCGAGCTGCTCGCCACGCACCAGTCGGAGACCCCACGCGGCGGCGCCGAGATCGTCGCCGCGCTCGCCGAGATGGCGGTGGCCCTCGAAGGGCTCAGCGCCGCACCGGCGGTGAGCATCGGGGTCGGCGCAGCGGGCCTCGTCGACGAGCGGGGCATCCTCCGGTTCGCCCCGAACCTGCCCGGTGTCATCGACCTCGACCTCCCCGCCCGCCTCGGCGAGCGGCTCGGGCGGCCCGTGGCGGTCGACAACGACGTGACGTGCTCGGCCCTCGCCGAGCACCGCCTCGGCGCCGCCAAGGGCGTCGCGGACGCGGTCGTCGTCGCGCTCGGCACCGGCATCGGCGGCGCCGTGGTGTCCGGAGGCACCCTCCGGCGGGGTGCACACCACATGGCCGGAGAGTTCGGGCACATGCTCATCGACCCCGCGGGCCCGCAGTGCGGGTGTGGGAAGCGGGGCTGTTGGGAGCAGATGGCCTCGGGCAACGCGCTCGGGCGCCTGACCCTCGAGCGGGCGCGGGAGGGCCGTCTGCCCGGCGTCGTCGACCGCGCCGGGGGGCGCCTCGACGCCGTCGAGAGCGAGCATCTCACCGCCGCCGCGATCGACGGCGACGCCGATGCCCTCGCGGTGCTCGACGAGTTCGCCTGGTGGGTGGCGGTCGGGCTCGCCGGGCTCGTCAACGCCCTCGATCCCGCGCTCGTCGTGCTCGGCGGTGGGCTGGTGGCGGTCGGGGAACCGCTCCTCGCCCCGGTGCGGGCGCACCTGGCCCGGCTGGTCGTCGGAGCCGGCCACCGGCCCGAGGTCCCCGTCGTGCCCGCATCCGCCGGCCCTGCGTCGGCCGCGGTGGGCGCGGCGCTGCTCGGCGAACTCGATGCCCTGAGGAGCGGTCACCAGGAGTAGCCTTTCCCCATGGAGTTCCGCCGCATCACGGGCATGCCGCCCTATGTCTTCACGATCATCAACGACCTCAAGATCGAGGCGCGGCGGGCGGGCCGGGACGTCATCGACCTCGGCTTCGGGAACCCCGATCTCCCGTCGCCCCAGGTGGCGGTCGACAAGCTCGCCGAGGCGGTGCACAACTCCCGGAACCACCGGTACTCACAGAGCCGCGGCATCCCCAAGCTGCGCCAGGCGGTGGCCGACCTCTACCAGCGGCGCTTCGGGGTCGAACTCGACCCAGAGACCGAGATCCTCAACACCATCGGGGCCAAAGAAGGCTTCTCCCACCTGATGTGGGTGTTGCTCCAGGCCGGCGACACGGCACTCGTGCCGAGCCCCTCCTATCCCATCCACATCTGGGGCCCGCTCTTCGCGGGAGCGAACATCACCGAGGTGCCCCTCGGCACCGGCGACGACTTCTTCGCCGCCATGGAGGAGGCCTGGGAGTACGCGTGGCCGAAGCCCCGGGTGGCCGTGCTCTCCTTCCCGCACAACCCCACCACCACCTGTGTCGACCTCGACTTCTTCGCGAAGACCGTCGAGTTCGCCCGCGAGCGTGAGGTGCTGCTCGTCCACGACCACGCCTACGCCGACCTCGGCTTCGACGGCTACGACCCGCCATCGATCCTCCAGGTCCCCGGCGCGAAGGACGTCGCCGTCGAGCTCTACTCGATGACGAAGTCGTTCTCGATGGCGGGGTGGCGCGTCGCGTTCCTCGTCGGCAACCCCGAGGTCGTCGGCGCCCTCGCGAAGCTGAAGTCCTACCTCGACTACGGCACGTTCCAGCCGATCCAGATCGCGGCCACCGTCACGCTCAACGAGGCCGCCGAGTACCCCGACGAGATGCGCACCATCTACCAGGCCCGGCGCGATGCCCTCATCGACGGCCTCGAGCGCATCGGCTGGTCGGTTCCCCGCCCTCGAGGCACGATGTTCGCCTGGGCACCGATCCCCGAGCCCTACCAGGAGATGACCTCGGTCGAGTTCGCCTCGTACCTCGTCACCGAGGCCGACGTCGCCACCTCGCCCGGGGTGGGCTTCGGATCCGGAGGCGAGGGCTTCGTGCGCTTCGCGCTCATCGAGAACGAGCAGCGCATCGGCCAGGCGGTCCGCAACCTGCGACGGGCACTCACCAAGCTCTGACGAACTCCGCCGGGGCGACCAGCCGCGGACACCGACCCGGACACGGAGATGTACGACGCCCGAAACCGGGCGTTCACAGTCGGTCTCTACCGTGCTCGCCATGGAGACCTACGTGGTGCGACTGTGGCTCCCGGACCGACCGGGTGCCCTCGGAGCGGTGACGAGCAGGATCGGCGCGGTGCGCGGCAGCGTCGTCGGTATCGAGATCCTCGAGCGAGGGGCGGGGCGGGCGATCGACGAGTTGGTGGTGGAGCTACCGGGCTCGGATCTCGTCGACCTCCTCGTCAGCGAGATCGGTCAGGTCGACGGCGTCGACGTCGAGTTCGTCGAACCGATCGCCGGCGCGGTGCACGACCCTCGGCTCGACGCCCTCGAGACCGCGGCGATCCTCGTCGGCGCGAGCACGCCCGCCGATCTCCTGGAGGCGCTCGTCGTCCACGCCCGCCGCACGATCGGCGCAGCCTGGTCGGCGGTGATCGACCATGAGACCGGCGAGGTGCGGGCGACCGACGGTGCGTGCCCCACGCCGACGTGGCTCTCGGCCTTCGTGGTCGGGATCCGAGGCGCCGATGGCGCCGGGCCCGACGACGTGGCCTGGTCTCCGCTGCCCGCATCGGGACTCGGCCTGGTGCTCGGGCGGCAGGGCACGGCGTTCCGGGCGCTCGAGAGGAGGCACGTCGCCGCCCTGGCGAGGATCGCCGACACCCGGTTTCGCCATCTGAGCGAGCGACGCTCCCGCATCGCCCACCCGAGCGTCACCGCCTCGGCGTCAGTCCTCGGCTGACCATCCGCGGGAGCGGTCCACCGCCCGGTGCCACTGGTGGTGGTCGGCGTCGAGCGCGGCCCTGTCGCCGTCGGGCTTGCACTCGAGGTCGCTGGCCCAGCGGGCCTCGATGTCGGCCGGATCGGACCACACACCCTCGGCCAGCCCCGCGAGGTAGGCGGCCCCGAGCGCGGTGGTCTCCTGGTAGCGGGCACGCGCGACCGGCACGCCGAGCTGATCGGCCTGGAGCTGGAGCATGAGATCCATCGCCGACGCACCGCCGTCGACCCGCAGCGCCTCGACCCGGTGGCCCGACGCCGCCGACATGGCGTCGACGACGTCGCGGGTCTGGTGGACCATGGCCTCGATGACCGCCCGGGCGATCTGGGGCCGGCCGGTGCCGCGGGTGATGCCGACGATGGTGCCCCTGGCGTGAGGATCCCACCAGGGGCTCCCGAGTCCGGTGAAGGCCGGGACGAAGACGACGCCGTCGGTGGACTCGCACTGGAGGGCGAGGCCCTCGAGCTCGTCGGCGGAGCCCAGGATGCCGAGCCCGTCACGGAGCCACTGCACGGCGGCGCCGGTGACGAAGATCGCGCCTTCGAGGGCGTAGTGGGTGAGGGGCGAGCCGTCGGGGCCGGGGATCGTCCAGGCGACCGTGGTGAGCAGTCCCTCGACGGGGTCGGGGCACGTCCCGCCGACGTTCATCAGCACGAAGGAGCCCGTGCCGTAGGTGTTCTTCGTCATGCCCGGCCGGATGCAGGCCTGCCCGAAGAGCGCGGCCTGCTGGTCGCCGGCGATGCCGCTGATGGGGATGCCGGCCCCGAGCGCCGTGGTGTCGGCGGTGACGCCGAGGCGGCCGCTGCTCGGGCGCACCTCCGGCAGGGCGTGGCGGGGCACGCCGAACAGCTCGACGAGCTCGTCGGACCAGTCGAGCGAGCGGATGTCGAAGAGGAGGGTGCGGCTCGCGTTGCTCGTGTCGGTGGTGTGCACCGCGCCGTCGGTGAGCTTCCACACGAGCCAGGAGTCGACGGTGCCGACCGCGAGGTGCTCGTCGGCGGCGACCCCGCCCTCCTCGACGAGCCAACACAGCTTCGTGGCCGAGAAGTAGGGGTCGAGGACGAGGCCCGTGCGGTGCCGGACGACGTCGAGGTGGCCGGCGTCGAGGAGCGCCGTGCAACGCTCGGCGGTGCGGCGGTCCTGCCAGACGATGGCACGGTGGCGGGGCTCGCCGGTGCGGCGGTCCCACGCGACGACGGTCTCGCGCTGATCGGTGATCCCGATGGCCGCCACCGGCCCGTCGAGCGTCGGCAGCAACTCGGCGATCGTGGTGCGTACCGCGTCCCAGATCTCCTCCGCGTCGTGCTCGACCCAACCGGGACGGGGGAAGTACTGGGGGAACTCGCGGTACGACCATCCGACCGGCGTTCCGGTCTCGTCGACCGCGAGCGCCCGCACACCGGTGGTTCCCGCGTCGATGGACAGAACGATCGCCATGGGCGGGAACGATACGCAGGTTCGACGCGCCCGTGCCTCGCCGTCGCTACCGTGACGGGCGAACCCCGACGACGAAGTGAGGTGGCATGCGAATCGGCGTCCTGACCGCTGGAGGTGACTGTCCCGGCCTCAACGCCGTGATCCGCGCGGTCGTGCGCAAGGCCGAGTGGCACTACGGCGACACGATCGTCGGGTTCCACGACGGCTACCGCGGCGTCATCGAGAACGACTGGACCGAGCTCGACGTCGAACGGTGTCGGGGCATCCTCCCGCGGGGCGGCACGATCCTCGGCACGAGCCGCATCCAGCCCTACGGCGTCTACGACGGCGTCGAGCGGGTGCGTCTGACCATGTCCGAGCTCGGGGTCGACGCGCTGATCGCCATCGGGGGCGACGGCTCCCTCGGCGCGGCGCGCGACCTGCACGACGACGGCATCCCCATCGTCGGCGTCCCGAAGACCATCGACAACGACATCGGCGCCACCGAGATGACCTTCGGGTTCGACACCGCCGTGCAGATCGCCACCGACGCCATCGACCGGCTCCACACCACCGCCGAGTCCCACGACCGGGTGATGGTGGTCGAGGTGATGGGCCGTCACGCCGGCCACATCGCGATCCGTGCCGGCCTGGCGGGTGGTGCGAGCCTCACGCTCATCCCCGAGCGACCCTTCGACATCTCGGCGGTGTGCGACAGCATCTTGCGACGCCACCAGCGGGCGAAGAAGTACGCCACCATCGTCGTGGTCGCCGAGGGGGCCGTTCCCGTCGAGGGCACGCTCGACCTCGGCCAGCGGGAGAAGGACCAGTTCGGGCACGTGCGCCTCGGGGGCATCGCCCAGGTCATCGCCGACGAGATCGAGCGGCGCACGAGCTACGAGACCCGCGTCACCATCCTCGGTCACGTCCAGCGGGGCGGCACGCCGACGTCGTTCGACCGGGTCCTCGCGAGCCGCTACGGCATCGCCGCCATCGACGCCGTGCACGACGGGGCGTTCGGTCAGATGGTGGCCCTCGACTCCGACGAGATCGTCCGCGTGCCGCTCCACGAGGCCACCGGCAAGCTGAAGCCGGTGAGCGACGAGCTCTACGACGCGGCCTCCCAGTTCTTCTCCTGAGTCGACCCCCGGGGACGACGGGTCAGGTCGTGGGTTCGGGGTCGGAGCCGTTCCGCGCGGCCGTGGTGGGGGGCGAGCTCGTGGTCGTCGTCGTGGGCGTGCAGCCCGGGATCGGGTCGGGCCAGTAGTCGGCGTAGTCGCACCGGGTGACCGGGGCGGAGCTGTCCGACCCGCTGCCGGTGGGCACCGACCTGATGTTGCCCTCGATCTCGAACTGGACGGCGGAGACACCGAAGCGGTTGCCGGGTGCGGTGGCGGTGAAGACGAACTGGGCGATGGCGCGCAGCCGCTCGCGACCCTCGACCGCGGCGAACAGTGTGTTGTCCTCGAGGATGATGGTGGCGACGTCGCGCTCGTCGTCGATCGTCGTCGCCGCGACCATCACCCCCGGTGGGATGGCGTTGCGGTGGTTCTCGAGTCGGGTCCCTCCCGCCAGCTCGTTGAGCACCATCGTGAGGTCGTCGGCCCGGCTCACCGAGATGGGGGTCGGCGCCAGGGCGAGCATGTCGTCGACGACGAAGTAGAGGCTGACGTTGCGGGTGGCCGGCGACAAGGTCGTGGTGGTGGCCTCGGTGGACGGCGCGGCCTCGAGCAACTCGGCGAACTCGGGATCGAGCGCGATGGTGTCGGGCTCCGCGTCGGTCGGGATCGAGCACGCCGCGAGGAGGCCGCCGAGCGCGACGAGGACGGCGAGGAGGCGACGGAGATCAGGCATCGATCGGCTCGTTGGTGAGGGACGACTCGTCGTGGAGGTCGTCGGTGGAGGCGAGGGGGAGGGTGACGACGAAGCTCGCGCCCTGGACCCCGTCGTCGCGGTTCTCGACACGCACCGAGCCACCGTGCAGGCGGACGTGCTCGGACACCAGGGCGAGTCCGAGGCCGGTGCCCGAGTCGCTGCCGCGGGCGCCCGCTGCGCTGCCGCGCGAGAAGCGGTCGAAGATGCGTTCGCGGTCCTCGGGGGCGACGCCCTCGCCGGCGTCCTGGACGGCGAACTCGACGGTGTCGACGCCCCGGCTCAGCACGATCCGGGTGGCGCCACCGGCGTACTTCTGGGCGTTGTCGAGCAGGTTGGCCACCACCTGGGCCATCCGGCGCTTGTCGACCTCGACGACGAGCTCGGCCAGGTCGCCGTCGGCGACGACGGGCACCTCCGCCTCGGACACGCCGAGGGCGGCGGCGCGCACCGCCTGGGTGAGGAACTCGGCGAGCAGGACCGGTTCGAGTTCGAGGTGTACCGCGCCGGAGTCGAACCGGGAGATCTCGAGCAGGTCGGCGACGAGCTGCTGGAAGCGGTTGACGTCGTGGACGAGCAGGTCGAGCGCCGCCCGGGAACGATCGGGGAGCTCGTCGCGCCGGGTCTGGAGCACCTCGATCGACGCGGCGAGGGTCATGAGCGGCGAGCGCAGCTCGTGGCTCACGTCGGACGCGAACCGGGCATCGCGCTCGATGCGTTCCTGGAGGGCCGCCGCCATGTCGTTGAACGAGGAGACGAGCACGGCGAGATCGGGGTCGTTGGCCGATTCGAGCCGGGTGTCGAGCCGGCCCCCGGCGATGGCCTCGGCGGCCGTGCCCACGTCGACGAGGGGGAGCAGGGTGCGCCGGCTCGCCCACCAGCCGAGCGCGGCGCCGGCGAGGGTCGTGACGAGTGACGCGCCGGTGAGGTAGAGGCCGAGCAGCTCGAACGACCGCTCGAGATCGGCGAGCGAGACGACCTCGAAGTAGTCGGCGTCGACGGCGGGCAGGGGGACGCCGACGACGAGCAGCGGCGAGCCTTCGGGACCGCGGTAGCGGATCGCCGCGGGTTGGCCGGCGGCGACGAGCTCGCGCACCGAGGCCGGCAGGTCGTCGTAGGCCGCCGCACCGGTGGCGAAGGGCAGCGGCTCGGGCACCGCCTGCACCTGGAGCACCTGGTCGGCGGGGGTGGGGAGGCCGTTGAGGTAGTCGCTGAGGTTGGTGCCACCGCCGGCGAGCATCGTGGAGCGGATCGAGCGCGCGTTGGTGAGCAGCTGTTCGACCGCGGCGGCCTCGCGCTGGTTGAGCTGGGACTGCCGCGTGAAGGCCCACGTCGACGCGGAGAGCGTGACCGACAACAGGAGTGAGCCGAGCGCGAACGCCAGGGTGATGCGGGAGCGCAGGCCGAACCGGCGCGGGCGGAACCTCACGGCTCCTATGGTTGCAGCTTGTAGCCGAGACCACGCACCGTCACGACGTGACGGGGGTTGGCGGGGTCGGCCTCGATCTTGGTGCGCAGGCGGCGGATGTGGACGTCGACGAGTCGGCCGTCGCCGAAGTAGCCGTAGCCCCACACCCGTTCGAGGAGGACCTCGCGGCTGAACACCCGGCCCGGGCTCGACGCGAGCTCGACGAGGAGGCGGAACTCGGTCTTGGTGAGGTGGACCTCTTCGCCGTTGCGGGTGACGAGACCCTCCTCGGGCACGATCTCGAGATCGCCGAGCACCAGGTGGGTGCTGCCGGGGTCGGCGGCGCGGACCCGACGGAGAAGCGCCCGGATCCGGGCCGAGAGCTCCTTGGGGGCGAAGGGCTTGGTGAGGTAGTCGTCGGCGCCGGCCTCGAGCCCCGCGACGACGTCGTGGGTGTCGGCACGGGCGGTGACCATGACGATGGGGACGTCGCTGGTGCGCCGGATCGAGCGGCACACCTCGAAGCCGTCGATGCCCGGGAGCATGATGTCGATGAGCACGACGTCGGTGGGATTGCGGGCGAACATCTCGAGCGCGTCCTCGCCGTTGTCGGCCTCGTCGACGATCCACCCCTCGTCCTCGAGGGCGAGCTTCACCGCGGTGCGGATGCGCTCGTCGTCCTCAACGGTCAGGATCCTGGTTCCCACGTCAGGAATGGTGCCTCATCCGCAGCGCGGATGGGGGGAGGGTTCGGGCCCGCGCGGCGATCTCGATCTGTTTCACGTGTCCTCACCGTTCTCCGCCTGCTGGAGGAGGGCGACGAGGGGGCCGTGCAGGGCGGGCGGCGCAGCGATGCACCCCCCGGCGGAGGGCGGTCCGCCGTCGAGGTCGGTCACGATCGCGCCGGCTTCGCGGGCGATGACGGTGCCCGCGGCGAGGTCCCAGGGGTTGAGCCCCCGCTCGTAGTAGGCGTCCACCCGTCCGAGGGCGACCGAGCAGAGGTCGATCGCGGCGCCTCCCATGCGGCGGATGTCGCGCACGTGGGGGATCACCTCGGTGAGCACCCGCGCCTGGCGGGCCCGCTCTGCCGGGTGGTACCCGAACCCGGTCGCCACGAGGGCCTGGGCGAGGTCGTCCTCGGCGCTGCAGCGGATCGGATCGCCGTTGCAGGTGGCGCCGCCGCCGGCTCGACCGACGAACACCTGGCCGCTGACCGGGTCGGCGACGACGCCGACGACCAGCTCACCGTCGAGGGCCGCCGCCACCGAGACGCTGTAGCCGGGATGGCCGTAGACGAAGTTCGTCGTCCCGTCGAGCGGGTCGACGATCCACTCGACCCCCGAGGTGCCGGGGATCGCCGTGCCCTCCTCGCCGATGATGCCGTCGTCGGGTCGCGACCGGCGGAGCATCTCGACGACGAGCGCCTCGCCCGCACGGTCGACGTCGGTGACGAGGTCGGTGCTCGTGCGCTTCACCTCGACGTGGAGGTCGGTGCGGCCGGCCTCCCGCCGGAGATGGTCGGCGACCGCGCCGGCGACCGCCCGGCCGGTGTCGACGAGGTGGTCGAGGAGCTGCTCCACCGGTCTACCGGCGGTGCTCGTCGGGGCGTGCGTCGCGACGCTCGTCGATGGATCGCCACTCGGTCATGGCTCGGAGGGTGAGGACGGCGACGATCGCCACCCCTCCCGCGGCGACGACCGCACCGACGATGCCGCCGAGACCTGCGAGCCAGCCGCCGTCGCCGTCGATCTGGATGTCGGTGACCGCGTAGCCGATGAGGCCTCCGCACACCCCGGCGATCACGATCGCGACGAAGGCGAGCACGCGCACGCCGACCGAGGGCAGGGCGGCGGGGGAGGCGGGCTCGACGGGAGACGTCGGTTCGGACGAGGACCTGGTCATGGTGAGGGCATCGTACTGGCAGCCGTCACGTGTGGGTCCTTCGGCCCATCTTGTCCCTGCGGCCTTCACTCGGAGCTCGCGAACGTCGATACTCGAACCGTGAACATGCGAGATCCGGGGATGGATCGAGAGACGGACGGCGCCTCTCAGCTGGTGACCGTCGGCACCGCGGCCACGGTGCCGCTGCGTCGGCTCGGCACGCTGCTGCGCGACGCCCGCCTCACCGCGGGCGACGACATCACCGACATCGTCGGTCGGTGCGACGGCCGCTTCGACGTCATCGACATCCGCGCCATCGAGGCGGGGGAGTACCGCCTCACCGACGAGGAGGTCGGCGACCTGCTCGCCATCTACGGTGCCGATCCCGGCGACCTCCTCGCCTCGCGCTCCACCCTCGTCATCGACCTCGAGGAGGGCACGGTCGCGGCGGGCAACTGGACGACCTCCTTCGCCCCCGAGACCGACGGCCCCGACGACATCCTCGCCCGCTACCTCGCGCTGCTCTACGAGATGCGGGGTCTCGAGCCGGGCACGCCGATCCCGCTGCGCACCCTCGACGTCTCGGTCCTCTCCGAGGCGCTCGCGATGCCGGCCCGCGCGGTCGAGCAGCGCCTCGAGATCCTCATGGTGCCGGGCAACCGCACCCTCGACCGTGCCCGTCGACTGCTCGATCGCCGCATCCTCGTGCCCGCCGCTGGTCTCGTCGTCGCGGCCACCGCCGTGGGCGTCCTGCTCTTCTCCCCCTCGGCCGCCGAGCCGAGCGTGGGGGCCGAGATCGGTCGCGCGGTCGGCACCGAGACCCAGAGCGTGGTCGGGGGACCGGACACCGACACGGGCGTGGAGGTCGCGCCACCTGGCGTCGTCACCGACCCCGAGATCGGCGACGGTCTCACCGTCGAGCGCGACGACGTCGAGTTCGCCCCACCGGGTGTCGACACCGAGCCGGAGATCGGCGAGGGCCTCACCATCGAACGCTCCGACATCGAGCCCTGACCCACCGGTCGGGCTCTGCCAGACTTGGGGCGTGCGCGACTGGCTCGTCGGAGGTGCGATCGTCCTCGGTCCCGAGGGGTTGTTGCTGGTGCAGAACCGGCGCCGTAACGGCCGCCACGACTGGAGCCCACCAGGTGGCGTGATCGACGAAGGTGAGGGCCTCATCGAGGGACTCACGCGCGAGGTGCGCGAGGAGACCGGCCTCGAGGTCACCACATGGGCGGGCCCCCTCTACTGCATCGAGGCCGTGGCGCCGGGGCTCGGGTGGAACCTGCGCGTCGAGGCCCACCTCGCGGTCGACTACCGGGGCGAGCTCCACATCGACGATCCCGACGGCATCGTCGTCGACGCCCGCTTCGTGCCGTTCGACGCGTGCGAGGAGCACCTGGTCCCGACGCACCCGTGGGTGCGGGAGCCGCTCGTCGAGTGGCTCGCCGAGCGTTGGGAGACCCGCCGCGACTACGGCTACCGGGTCGAGGGCGCCCGCCCGGAGCAGCTGATCGTCAGTCGAGTCTGAGATGGGCAGCACCGATCCGGAGCGGCCGCCGGTGCGCACGATCCTCCACGTCGACATGGACGCGTTCTACGTCGCCGTCGAGTTGCTCCGCCGTCCCGAGCTGCGCGGCCGACCGGTGGTGGTCGGAGGCGCCGGGCGACGTGGGGTCGTCGCCGCCGCGTCCTACGAGGCCCGTGCCCACGGGGTGTTCTCGGCGATGTCGTCGGTGCGCGCGCAGCAGCTGTGCCCCGACGCCGTCTTCCTGCCCGGCGACCACCAGACCTACGCCGCGGTGAGCGCGCGGGTGATGGCGATCTTCCGTTCGGTCACCCCGCTCGTCGAGCCGCTCTCGCTCGACGAGGCGTTCCTCGACGTCACCGGGGCCCGCCGGTCGCTCGGTCCTGGCCGGGTCGTCGCCGAGCACCTCCGCGAGCGCGTCCGCCGTGAGGAGGGGCTCGAGTGCTCGGTCGGCGTCGCCCCCTCGAAGTTCCTCGCCAAGCTCGCCTCGGGTGCCGCGAAGCCCACGGCCTCACCGAGCGGCCCGATCCCCGGTCCGGGGGTCCTCGAGGTCGCGCCGGGTCACGAGCTGGAGTTCCTCCACCCGCTGCCGGTGTCGAAGGTGTGGGGCGTCGGTCCGGTCACCCTCGAGAAGCTCCGGCGGCTCGGCGTCTCGACCGTCGGCGACCTCGCGCGCCTCCCGGTCACGACCCTCGTGGCGAGCCTCGGTCGGGCGTCGGGCACCCACCTCCACCAGCTGGCGAACGGCATCGATCCGCGGCCGGTCGAGCCCGATGTCGCGCCCAAGTCGATCAGCCACGAGGAGACCTACCGCCACGACCTCGTCGACCGTCGGCGCATCGACCAGGAGCTCGTGCGCCAGGGCGACGCGGTCGCCGCTCGCCTCCGTGCCCGGGAGCTGCGGGGACGTACGGTCACCGTCAAGGTGCGGTTCGCCGACTTCCGCACGATCACCCGATCGATCACCCTTCCCGCGCCGGTCGACACGGCCCCCGACATCACCCGGGCCGCGAAGGAGCTCGTCGCGGCGCTCGACCTCACCCCGGGGGTCCGCCTCCTCGGTGTGGGCGTCACGGGGCTCGTCGACGGAACGGTCGAACAGCTCACCCTCGACTCGCTGGCGGAGTCGCCCGCGCCGTCCTGGAGCGATGCGAGTGCGGCGGTCGACCAGATCCGGCAACGGTTCGGGGAGTCCGCGATCGGTCCGGCCACCGCCGTGAGCCCGAGCGGGCTGCGGGTCGTGCGCCGCGGCGCCCAGCAGTGGGGACCCGACGACGAGCCCGACGGCACGCCCTGAGCGCGTCCCAGGACGGGGGAGCCGGGTGAGGTGAGGCCCTCCGACTCGCCCACGTGGCGCGTTGTTGACCGGGCGACCGTGTGCGACACTGGTGCACAGCCATGGTCCCGACCGACGGGCCACCGGGTGACTGGGAGCGAACGTGCCGCTTTCCGAAGACGAGCAGCGGATCCTGCAACAGATCGAGGCGCAGCTCTACGAGAGCGACCCCGCGCTCGCCCGCGAAGTGGCGAACACCACCCTCTACAGCCACGCGTTCCGCTCCCTCAAGCTCGCGCTGCTCGGATTCGTCGTCGGCTGCCTCGTCATGGTCTTCACCCTGGCCATCTCGTTCTGGCTCGCCTTCGGCGGGTTCCTCATCATGCTGGTCTCGGCGCTCTTCTTCGTGCGCGCCGCCCGCACCCTCGGCCGCGCCGGGCTCGAGCAGATGACCCAGTCGATGCGTGCCGCCGGTCTTCGCGACTACTTCGGCAACACCGGTCAGCGCATGCGCGACCGGTTCCGCCACGAAGACTGACCGCCGCTGACGTTCAGGTGAGGTCGGCGGGCTCGAACACCGCGCCGACCTGAGCGAGGCGCCGCGCGGCTCGCGGCTTCGGTGGGCCGAGCAGGCGTCGGGGGTCGACGAGTTCGACGAGGCGGGTCCGGCGGGTCCGGCGGGCCCGGAGCGCGCGGACCGCGTCGTCGACACGACCCAGCAGCGCGGCGAGGGCCTCGTCGTCGAGGCGCAGCTCGCCGAACCGGGCGGATGCTGCCGCGTCGGCGAGCGGCGTGAGGTCGTCGACCCCCACGGTGCGGGTGAGCCGGCGGGCGTACTCGCGATGGGTCTCGGACGGTCGGGGCACGACGCGCAGGGAGGCGCCGGCGCTGACCAGCTCGCGCCAGGCCACCTCGATCCGGCGG
Source organism: uncultured Iamiaceae bacterium (assembly GCA_964488835.1). Classification (GTDB taxonomy): domain Bacteria; phylum Actinomycetota; class Acidimicrobiia; order Acidimicrobiales; family SKKL01; genus SKKL01. The sequence continues at coordinate 21,993 of CAZAVX010000011.1, forward strand.
GCGGGGTCGTTGCCGGCCCGTCGGCGTCGCCATGCGGTCAGCCCGGCCGCCGCCGCCCACAGGAGGGCGATCCATCCGCCGGCGATCGCGAGCGCGGTCGCGCCCCACCGGATCGCGGTGGGCACCACGGTGGGCTCTCTGGTGGGCCCGCCACCTGCGCTGCCCGGGGTCCCCGTGTCGAAGTCCGGCAACATGCTCGGGTCGAAGGTGGTCGGGGTGGTCGCACCTGGCGTGGTGGTGGTCGTGGTGGTCGAGTCGTCGGGGCTGCCCACTCCTCCCACCTGGTCGGGTTCGACGCCGGTGTGTTCGGCCGCCTGGGGGTCACCCCGTCCCGGCGTCGGCTCGAACGGCACCCAGCCCACCCCGCTGAACCACACCTCGGGCCACGCGTGCGCGTGCTCGCCGCGGACGACGAAGGTGGTGGGTGAGCCCCGCTGCTGTTCGCCCACCGTGAAGCCGACCGCCACCCGCGAGGGGAGCCCGACGTGGCGGGCCATCGCCGCGAACGCCGCCGAGAACTGCTCGCAGTAGCCGGCCCGGTCGTCGAAGAGGAAGCGGGCCAGCGCGGCATCGGAGTGCCCCTCGGGCACGCTGAGCGAATAGGTGAACTCCGACCGGAAGAAGTTCTGGAGCAGCAGGGCGCGGTCGTAGGCGGTGGCGCCGTCCGCGACGATCGACTCCGCGAGCTCGCCGACGCGGGGATCGAAATCGTCGGGGAGTTGGAGGAAGCGGTCGCGGATCGACGGCAGCACGCTGTCGGGGGCGGCGCGGAGGCGCTCGGGGTCGTAGTGGGGGAGCACCGACTCGACCGTGTACTCGTAGCCCCGGGGCGGGTGGTCGTCGTGGTAGAGCAGGGTGGCGGATCGGTCGTCCCAGGTGACCTCGTCACGACCGGCGTCGATGGTGATCGGTTGGAACGCGGCCGGCAGGTACGGGGAGGCGAGCGCGTCGAGCCGGAAGCGCTGCTCGAGGACCCTGGCGCCCGGTTCGGTGCCGGGGAGGGAGAGGCGGCCCCCGGTGGTCCGGAAGGTCGAGCTGAGACGGAACTGGTCGTTCTCGAAGAGATCGAGCGCCATCATCCGCCAGTACGACGGCTCGTCGGCCTCGACCTCGAACACGACGTCGCGGGACTGGTCGACCAGGCGGGCGCGGATGTCGACGAACGGGTTGACGACGACCCGGGTGGACGTGCCGCTGCCGCCCCGCCACGTCCACAACCCCTCGTCCTCGGCGCCCGGGAGCGAGGGACCGACGAGGGCCGCACCGATCGCGGCGACCGCGGTGAGGCTCGACCCGACGCGGACGAGCGCGCTCGGCCCACGACGATCGTCGCCGGGCAGCCAGGTGGTGGCGGACCGCGCCCCCATGGCACGCATCAACAGGACGAAGACGAGGCTGGTCGCGAGGAACGCGACGGCCGCGGAGAGGCGATACTCGCCCGAGCCGAGCAGGGCGCAGAAGAGGAACAGGGTGAGGAGCGGGATCAGCGCCTGGAGCTCCGAGCCCAGTCGGAACGCGGCGATGTCGGCCATGGTGGCGACGATGGCGAGACCGATCATCGCCGCGAGGACGAACCCGACGATGGGGTCGGTGGGGGCGCGCGCCTCGGGATAGAGGGAGAGCGCCTCGTCGAGGGCCGTGCCGAACGCGGCGAGCGTGTCGGTGGTGGGGAGGAACCAGCGGAGGGTGTCGGCGGCGTGGAGCCAGCCCATGAGCAGGAGCGTGGTGACCGCGACGGCGGCGAGTTGGAGCCAGACGCCGAGGCCGAGGCGGCGGCAGAGCGAGCCCAGCGCGTGGGTGGAGAGCGTGGTGAGGGTGAGGGCGAGCAGCCAGCTCCAGCCCACGAACAGGCGGACGAAGCCGACGGTGACGACGAGGGAGACGGCGACGAGGGCGACCTCGGTGGCGACGAGTCGGGTGCCGCGGGTGGGTGTCACGTGAGGACCCCGGTGATGCGGGAGACGTGGGGGCGCCGCCGCCCGCTGGCCATCGCACGGTTCCAGGCCGCCGCGAACGGCTGGTCGCGGGTGACGAGCACGGTGTGCGGGGCGGTGTCGGGCGTCGGCCGGTCGGCGGCCCGCTGGTCCCAGGCCGACTGGTCGACGAGCACGGTGGTGAGCGTCGCGAAGCGGGGGCGGAGGGTCTCGACGCGGGCGCGGTCGTGGGCGGGGAGGCGGGCCGACACCACCACCATGGCGCCGCCGTGAGAGGTGCGGGCCACCGAATCGAGGATGCGGCTCATCTGCGACGAGCGGCTGACGGGCACGGTGGCGAGGTACTCGAGCACCGCCGAGTACGCGGCGTTCCCCGGGATGAAGCCCGAGTCGGTGCCGTCGGTGCAGACGAGGCGGAACAGGTCGCCGTCGCGCCGGGCGGCGGTGACGATGCTGGCGACCGCCGACACGCAGATGTCGAGCGACGCGTCGGTCTGGGCCTCGGCCCGCAGGTCGAGGAGGACCGTCACCCGACCCTGCCAGGGCAACTCGGTCTGGCGGACGAGCAGCTCGTCGAACCGTGCGGTGGAGGGCCAGTGCACGCGGCGGAGCTCGTCGCCGATCTGGTAGGGCCGCAGGGCGAAGAACTCCTCGCCGGTGCGGCCGAGGGACGCCGGCGACTCGTTCGTGGCCTCGGGGTCGTGGCCGGTGGTCTCGGGGAGGCCGACGATGTTGTCGATGCGCGGGTAGACGGTGAGCTCGGTGCGGTCGGCGCCACGGATACGGGTGGAGGTGAGCCCGAAGGGGTCGCCGAGGATCACCTCGAGCGGTCCGATGGCGACGATGCCGCGTCGCTCGGTCGGGAGCCGATACGCGGCGCGCGCCCGGTCGCCGGGATGGACCGGCGCGAGGCCGAGATCGGCGCCCCGGGTGCCGGTGACCGCGTCGGTGATGCGGAGGACCGGCGTGGCCCGCGAGCCGCGGTTCACGACCTCGAGCTCGATGCGGCTCGGCGAGCCGGCGTGCACCCGCGGGGGATGCACGTCGCGGCGCACGGCGAGGTCGAGGCGGGTGAAGGCCGCCCGCAGGGAGACGACGACGACGAGGAGGGCGGCCGCGCTGCCGATGACGAACAGCTCGAGGACCCCGAGGAGACGACCCGCCGCGATCATGAGGACCGCGGCGCCGAGGAGGCCCCAGCCCTGCCGGGTCAGCACGTCGACCCGCCTGCCTCGCTCACCGACCGTTCCAGGAGGGGCCCGGGACGGTGCGGAGGATGTCGTCGACCGCCTCGTCGGTGGTGCGACCCTGCAGCTCGGCCTCGGGGGTGAGCATGAGACGGTGCCCGAGGATGGGGTGCGCGAGGGTCTTCACGTCGTCGGGCAGGACGAAGGTGCGACCGTTCAGCGCGGCGAGGGCCCGTGCCGCCCGCTGCCAGCCGAGTGTGGCCCGCGGCGACATGCCGAGCGCGAGCGACGGATGGCGGCGCGTGGCATCGGCGATGGCCACGAGGTACTGGGAGATCTCGGGATGGATCGACACCGCCCGGGCGACCTCGATCATGCCGACGATCTGGTCGGCGGAGGTGACCGGCTCGATGGTGTCGAGCACGCTGCCCTGACCGTGGGTCGCGAGGATGGCGAGCTCGCCCTCGGCGGTGGGATAGCCGACCGAGATCCGCATCAGGAAGCGGTCGAGCTGGCTCTCGGGGAGCGGATAGGTGCCCTCGTACTCGATGGGGTTCTGGGTCGCGATGACCATGAAGGGGTCGGGCAGCCGGTAGGTGGTGCCGTCGACGGTGACCTGCTCCTCGGCCATCGCCTCGAGCAGGGCGGACTGGGTCTTCGGCGAGGCCCGGTTGATCTCGTCGCCGAGCATGATGCCGTTGAAGATCGGGCCGGGGCGGAACTCGAAGGAGCTGTCCTGGCGGTTCCACACCGTCATGCCCACCACGTCGGAGGGCAACAGGTCGGGTGTGAACTGCACACGGCCGAACGACACGTCGATCGAGCGGGCGATGGCCTTCGCGAGGCTCGTCTTGCCGACCCCGGGCACGTCCTCGATGAGGAGGTGCCCCTCCGCGATGATGGCGAGCAGGACCAGCTCGATCGCCCGCCGCTTCCCCTGGATGACCCGTTCGACGTTCGCCACGATGTCGTGGGCGATCTGTGCGAACGCGGTCGCCTGGGGGGCCTCGATGTCTGGACTGGCCACCTGCGGTGCTCCTCCGTGTCGGGGTCCGGTGCCACAGGGTAGGTCGTCGGTGTCCCCGCTCGCCGTCGGGAGTCGCCGCGCCGACCCTCGGTAGTCTCCCCGGCGTATGGACGAGGTGATGGGCGAGGTGATCGCCGTCGACATCGGTGGGACGAAGGTGGCGGTCGCCAGGATCTCCGTCGACGGACGCCTGTCCGCACCCGAGGTGGCGGCCACCCCGGCCGCCGACGGCGACGCCCTCTGGGGCCTCGTCGCCGGTCTCGTCGACCGGGTGCGCGCCGACGCGTCCCGGCAGGGGATCCGGCTCGTCGGGGTGGGCGTGGGGTGCGGTGGGCCGATGACGCCGGGTGGGGAGGAGGTCTCGCCGCTGAACATCCCGGGGTGGCGTGGGTTCCCGCTCCGTCGCATGCTCGCTGCGCACACCGGTCTCGACGTGTTCGTCGACAACGACGCCAAGGCGCTCGCCCTCGCCGAGGGGTGGCTCGGCGCGGCGGCAGGGGTCGCGAACTTCATGGCGATGGTCGTCTCCACCGGCGTGGGGGGCGGCATCGTGCTCGACGGGCGGCTACTCGACGGGGCGTCGGGCAACGCCGGGCACATCGGCCACGTCGTCGTCGAGCCGGAGGGCTCGCACCTGCCGCACCACGTCCGGGGCTCGCTCGAGGCCGAGGCGTCGGGCACCGCCATCGCCGTGCACACCGGTCGTCCGCCTGCCGAGGCCGACCCGGCGACGGTCCGACGCGTGGGCACGCTCGTCGGACGAGCCGTGGGCTCGGCCTGCAATCTCCTCGACCTCGACCTGGTGGTGATCGCCGGCTCGGTGGCCCTCGGGTACGGCGAGCCGTTCTTCGCCGCCGCCCAGGAGGAGGTCGACCGCATCTGCATCCTCGACTTCTCCCGGGGCGCCGAGGTCCGACCGGCCGGCCTCGGTGCCGACGGGCCGCTCGTCGGGGCGGGGGCGGTGGCGTGGCGACGTCTCGGCGTCGACATCGGCGTCCGCTGACCGCACGGGGAGCTGACCACCCGGGGGACCGCCGCGGCCGAAGGGGACCCCGACCCGGGGCGACGTCCCGCTACCATCGCCGCCATGGATCGAACCCGCTCGGGGTGGGTGGTCGCGGCTGCGGCCGTCGTGGTCAGGCCACGACTCTGGCCCACGGCGCTGCGCGCGTGGTGGCGGATGTCCCCCCGCGGCTGGTGGCGGCAACGCCCCTTCGTGCCCCGGCCCGACCCGGACTACCTCGAGTTCCGGCTCGTCACGGCGTTCGGCCCCGACGACGGCCCACCGCCTCCCCGCGAGGCGCTCGCCTATCTCCGATGGCTCCGAGCCTGGCCGGAGGTCACGGGGAGATGAGCCGGGCGCTGGTGCTGAACGCCACCTACGAACCGCTCTGTGTGGTTCCGGCGCGACGTGCCGTCGTCCTCGTCCTCGCCGAGAAGGCCGACATCGTCCACGAGACCGACCGGCGGCTCCACTCCGAGCGTCTCACGGTGTCGGTCCCCTCGGTGGTGCGGCTCCGCTACTTCGTGAAGGTGCCGTTCGAGCGCACCGCCGCCCTGTCCCGACGCGCGGTGTTCCACCGCGACGGCGGCCGCTGCCAGTACTGCGGGAGCTCCGCCGACAGCATCGACCACGTCGTCCCGCGCAGCCGCGGCGGTGCCCACGCCTGGGACAACGTCGTCGCCGCCTGCCGTCGCTGCAACGCGAGCAAGGGCGACCGGCTCCTGTCGGAGACCGGCATGCGCCTCGGCACCCTTCCCCGCGCCCCACGCGAGCTGTCGTGGGTGCTCGTCGCGGTCAACGAGGTGCCCGAGCCCTGGCACCAGTACCTCGAACCGAGCCGGCTCGTCCCCGCCTGAGCCCGGTGGCCGGCCTCTTCCCCGCGGGTCCGCTCCGCAGCATCGAGCTCATCCGGGTCTGCGTCCCCCTCGTCGCGCCACTCGAGTCCGCCCACGGCGTCGAGCACGACCGATGGTCGATCCTCGTGCGGGTCGTCGGCGACGACGGTGCCGAGGGGTGGGGCGAGTGCCCGGCGCTCGCCGCGCCCACCTACACCGGCGAGTGGCACGAAGGCGCCTGGACGGTGCTGCTCAACCACCTCGCGCCGGCGGCGCTGGCCGGCCGGCCCGCAGGGGTGCGAGGGCACCCCATGGCGGTCGCCGCCGTCGAGACGGCACTCGTCGACCTCGAGCTCGCCCGGCGCGGCGTGTCGCTCGCCTCGGCCATCGGCGCCACCCGCGAGGCGGTCCCCGTGTGCGCGGTGGTGGGCATCGCCCCGACGATCGACGAGCTGCTCGCCCGGGTCGAACGGGCGGGCACCGAGGGCTATCAGGCGGTCAAGCTGAAGATCCGCGACGGTTGGGACCTCGAGCCGCTCCGGGCGGTCCGGGGTACGTGGCCCGCGCTCCCGCTCGCCGCCGATGCCAACGGGGTCTACGACCGGGCCCGGGCCACCGAGCTCGCGCCGCAGGTCGACGAGCTGGGGCTCCTCTACCTCGAACAACCCCTTCCGGCCGACGACCTCGTCGGCGCCGCCACCCTGGCGTCGGCGATGGGCACACCGCTCGCGCTCGACGAGGGGGCGGGCTCCTGGCACGTCATCGAGACCGCGCTCGCGCTCGGTGCCGCCGACGCGGTGAACCTCAAGCCGGCGCGCCTCGGCGGGCTCGTCGCCACCCTCGACGCCCACGCCCTCGTCCTCGAGCGCGGGGTCCCGGCCTGGGTCGGCGGCATGCTCGAGCTCGGGGTGGGCCGGGCGGCGGCGCTCGCCGTGGCGGCGTTGCCGGGGTGCGTGCTGCCCACCGACCTCGGGCCGTCGAGCCGCTATGTCGAACACGACGTCGTCGAGCCCTTCGAGCTCACGGGCGAGGGGATGCTCGCGGTGCCGACCGGGCCCGGCATCGGGAGGGTTCCCGACGAGGAGCGCCTCGACGAGGTCGCCGTCGCCCGTCGGGTCGTCGGTGGCTGAGCCCTGGGTCGTCGAGGTCCGGCGAGGCTCGGCCCAGGAGCTCCACGACCTGCTGCCGCCCGAGCCTCCCACACCGTGTGTGTGGGTGTGTGAGCCGACGTCCACCGCCGTGGTGCGCGGGAGCACCCAGCGCGACCTCCCGCTCGGGCCCGGCGCCGGCCGCGATCCGGGGACGGGCGGCTTCGAAGTCGCCCAGCGTCGCAGCGGCGGCGGGCTCGTGCTCGTGGACCCGGACGCCACCGTGTGGATCGACGCCGTCGTGCCACACGGTCACCCGCAGTGGCACGACGACGTGGGCGTCGCCATGCACTGGATGGGGGAGACCTGGGTGCGGGCGCTCGAGGGCCTCGGGCTCGAGGCGTCGGTGCACCGGGGGCCGCTGCGCCGTGGGCGGTTCGGCCACCTCGTCTGCTCGGCGAGCCTCGGGCCGGGTGAGGTCGTCGACGGCGGGGGCCGCAAGCTCGTCGGGATCTCCCAGCGACGCACCCGCGACTGGGCGCGATTGCAGACGATCGCGTCGGTCGGGCCCGACCCGCTCGACCTCGCCACGGTCGCCGGGCTCGGCGCCGAGGACGCCGACGCGCTGCGCGCCGAGCTGGGGGCGACGACGGCCGTGCTGCCCTTCGCGCGCAGCGTGGTGATCGACGCCGTCCTCGCCGCCCTGCCCCGCTAGCCCCGCCCGCCCTCCCGTCGCCTCACCGCCAGCGGCCGACGCGACGGGTGGGACGTTCGCGCGCTCGGTGACCTCGCGGGGGTGGTTGGTGGTTGACGGGTGGGGGAGTGGGGCGTAAAGTGGCACGAAATGGAGCACAGGGGAGCGCCTGTGCAGGAGTCACCCAACGGCCGCACACAGAGAGGGGGAGCGATGTTCCTCGGAACCTTCGAGCACTCCCTCGACGACAAGGGCCGGGTGGTGCTGCCGTCGGCGTTCCGCAGCTCCCTCACCGAGGCGGGGATCCTCGCCAAGCTCGACGCCTGCGTCGGGCTGTGGACCCCCGAGGAGTTCGAGAAGGTGGCCATGCTGTTGCAGGAGAAGGTGCGGGACGGCGAGGTGAGCCAGGATGCGCTGCGCGTCTTCGCCGCCGACGCCGCCACGGTGCGCCCCGACTCCCAGGGCCGCATCTCGATCCCCCAACGGCTCCGTGAGCACAGCGGCCTCGATCGCGACCTCGTCATCACCGGCCGCCTCGACCGCATCGAGATCTGGAGCGTCGAGCGCTGGGCGGCGGTGAGCGCCAACGCCGACTCGAAGCTCGCGAGCGCCGTCTCGGTGCTCGGACTCTGACCCTCCCCCGACCGAAAGCAGACCCACCACGATCCGCCCCGCTCATCTGCAACCTCCCGATCGCCGAGATGGAAGGCCCCTACTCCGCCCGCTTCCCATTCAGTTCGATCGGGGAGACATCCCGACGGACGTTCGACGGTCGGGGGGTTGCAGATGAGCGGGGCGGTCGTGACGAGGACCGAGATGGACCAGCCGCCAGCTCCAGATGACGAGGCTCGCCCGTTCGATCACCGCCCGGTGATGGTCGACGAGATCGTCGCGCTGTTCGAGCCGGTGCCCACGGGCCTGGTGGTCGACGCCACCGTCGGCGGCGGAGGGCACGCCGCGGCGGTCCTCGACCGCCGCCCCGACCTGCTCCTCCTCGGGCTCGACCAGGACATCGACGCCGTCGCCGCCGCGGCGGATCGCCTCGCGCCCTTCGGCGACCGGGCCACCGTCCGCCACGCCCGGTTCGATCGCCTCGAGGAGGTCGTCGCCGAGCACGGGGGCCTCGACGTGGTCGCGGTGCTCTTCGACCTCGGTGTGTCCTCACCCCAGCTCGATCGGGCCGACCGGGGATTCAGCTACCGGCAGGACGCCCCGCTCGACATGCGGATGAACCGCGACGCCGAGCGCAGCGCGGCCACCGTCGTCAACGAGTACTCCGAGCAGGACCTCGCCCGGGTCCTCGCCCGCTACGGCGACGAGCGCTACGCCCGAGCCATCGCCCGCGCGGTCGTCGCCGCCCGACCGATCCGCACGACCACCGAGCTCGCCGAGGTGGTGCGCAGCGCGATCCCCGCACCCGCGCGCCGCCGGGGCGGGCATCCCGCCACCCGTTCGTTCCAGGCGATCCGCATCGAGGTCAACCAGGAGCTCGCGATCCTCCCCGGCGCGCTCGACCAGGCGATCGCCCTGCTCGTGCCCGGCGGTCGCTGTGCCGTGCTCACCTATCACTCGGGCGAGGACCGCATCACCAAGGAGCGCTTCCTCGTCGCCGAATCCGGCGGCTGCACCTGCCCGCCGGCGCTGCCGTGCGTGTGCGGTGCGGTCCCCAAGGTGCGCATCCTCCGCCGCGGGGGATGGACGCCGAGCCGTGAGGAGATCGCGGCGAACCGTCGGGCCGAGAGCGCCCGGCTGCGGGCCGTCGAGCGTCTCGACCTGGAGGCCGCCGCATGAGCCTGCTCACCACCGCCCCGCCCCGCCGTGCCCTCCGGCCCGAGATCGCACCCGAGCCGCGGCGCGACCAGCGGCCGCCGCTGCGGCTCGTCCCGCCGCCCCAGCCCGCCCGGCGTCGCCGGGTCGGCCTGCTCGGCACCCTCGCGGTGACCGCCGTGCTCGTCGGGGTCTTCGCCCTCGTCGCCATGCACGCCCTCGTCGTCCAGGCCCAGTTCGAGCTCGACCGCCTCGACGAACAGGTGGCCGACACCGAGGGCCAGCTGAACTCCCTGCGGCTGGAGGTGGCACGGCTGGAGTCGCCGCAGAGCATCGCCGACGCGGCGGCCGAGATCGGGATGGTGCACCCGACCGATCGGGTGTGGCTCGAACCCGTCGCACCATGAGGCGGGGGGCCGTCCCGCGACGCCGCCTCGTCGCCCTGCTCGTCGTGCTGACGCTGCTGTTCGTCGGCATCATCGGCCGGGTCGCCGACCTCCAACTCGTCTCCCAGGAGCGCTACGTCGCCTACGGGCAGGCCCAGCGGGTGCGGTCCGAGGTCCTGCCCGCGACCCGGGGCTCGGTGGTCGACCGCACCGGCGCCGAGCTCGCCCTCTCCGTGCCGTCCACCACCGTGTGGGCCGACCCCCGACGCATCGGTGATCCTGGCAGGGCGGCCCGCGAGCTCGCTCCGGTGCTCGGCGTCGAGACGTCGTGGCTCCTCGAGCGGCTGAGTCGCCCCTCGCGCTTCGAGTACCTCGCCCGCCAGGTCGACGACGAGACCGCCGCCGCGGTTGCCGCCCTCGACCTCGACGGCATCCACCTCCGCGCCGAACCCACCCGGGCCCACCCCTCCGGCGAGCTCGCCCGCACCCTGCTCGGCTCGGCCGATGTCGACGGGCACGGCGTGTCCGGCGTCGAGCTGCAGTTCGACGAGGTGCTCACCGGTGAGCCGGGCGAGGTGCGCTTCGAGCGCAGCCTCAACGGCGGTGTCGCGATCCCCGTCGGCGAACACCAGGTCGTCCTCCCGCGGCGAGGCGACGACGTCGTTCTCACCGTCGACGGCACGCTCCAGTACCTCGCCGAGGAGGCCCTCGCCGACGCGGTCCGCGACATGGGCGCCGAGGGCGGCTGGATGATCGTCTCGGTGCCGGCGACCGGCGAGATCCTCGCGATGGTCAACCTGTCGACCGACGACAGCGGGGAACCGGTGCCAGCCGGCTACAACCAGGCGCTCGTCGACTCCTTCGCCCCCGGCTCGGTGCTGAAGCTCGTCACCGTGGCGGCCTCCATCGAGGAGGGGCTCAGCGGGCCGCACCGCACACTGTCGGTGCCCGACCAGCTCCTCGTCGGCAACAGCTGGTTCCACGACCACACGCCACACGCCACCGAGGACTGGTCGGTGACGCGGATCCTCGTCGACTCGTCGAACGTGGGCGCCATCAAGCTCGGCCAGGAGCTCGGGGCCGAGCGGGTGTCGCAGTACCTCGACCGCTTCGGGTTCGGCCGCACCACCGGCACCGGGTTCCCCGGCGAGAGCCGCGGGCTCGTGCGCCCGGTGGAGGAGTGGTACGGCTCCGACATCGGCGGCGTGGTCATCGGCACCGGCGTGTCGGTCACCGCCGCGCAGGTGCTCGCGGCGTACAACGTCGTGGCGAACGACGGGGTGTACGTCCCCCTCCGCCTCGTGTCGGGCCACCGCGACGCCGACGGTGTCTTCCATGCGCTCCCCGCCGACGAGCCCACCCGGGTCCTCTCCGAACGGACGAGCGAGCACCTCGCCGACATGCTCGCCGAGGTGGTCACCGACGGCACGGGCACCCAGGCGGCCATCCCCGGCTACTCGGCCGCCGGCAAGACCGGGACCGCCTGGCGGCGCCTCGACGACGGCACCTTCGGCGAGGACGGCGAGCGCCAGTACATGGCCACCTTCGTCGGGTTCGCGCCGGTGGAGGACCCGCGCATCTCGGTCATCGTCGTGCTCGACCGGCCCGACACGGCCACCTCGGGCGGACGGGCCGCCGCCCCGGCGTTCTCCCGCATCGCCGAGCACGCGCTGCGCCTGCTCGACGTGCCGCCGCCGGGGTCGACGGCGCGCGAGCCCGACGGCTCTATCCTGGTGCGGGCCTCACAGGCCGCTGGGCGCGTCCGGGCGGACGCGACCCGGGCGCCCGAGGCGGAGTCCGGAACCGAGCCCGACACGGGCCTCCCAGGAGTCGACAGTGACCGATGAGACGAGGGCGGACTCCACGGCCCCTCTGATCGGGCTCGCCCGAGTCGTCGGGGCCGAGCTCGTCGCCGCGAGCGACGAGGTGCGCACCCTCCGCGTCGACGACGTCCACCACGACCACCGCGACGTCACCCCCGGCAGCCTCTTCGCCTGTATCCGTGGTGCCTCGGTCGACGGCCACGACTTCGCCGCTGCCGCGGTCGACGCCGGGGCGGTCGCGGTCGTCACCGAGCGGCCCCTCGGCGTCGGGGTCCCCGAGCTGCGGGTCGCCGACACCCGGGCCGTGCTCGGGCGCCTCGCCGCCGAGGTCCACGGCCACCCGGCCGACCAGCTCGACGTCGTCGCGGTCACGGGGACGAACGGCAAGACCACCGTGACGAGCCTCGTGCGGGCGATCGCCGAGGCCGCCGGCCGCTCGGCGGCCACCATCGGCACCCTCAGCGGTGTCCGCACGACCCCGGAGGCCACCGACCTCCAACGCCAGCTCCGTCAGCTCGTCGACGCCGGCACCGACACGGTCGCCCTCGAGGCGTCCTCGCACGCGCTCGTGATGGGCCGGCTCGACGGGTTCGTCGCCGACGTGGGCGTCTTCACGAACCTCAGCCGCGACCATCTCGACTTCCACGGCTCGATGGACGCGTACTTCCAGGCCAAGGCGCGCCTCTTCCGGCCCGAGCACGCACGGCTCGCCGTCGTCAACCTCGACGACCCGCACGGTCGACTCCTCGCCGACGCGGCCGTCATCCCCACCGCCGGGGTGTCGCTCGACGACGCGGCGGACCTCGACGTGAGGCTCGACGGGAGCACGTTCACCCGCGGAGGCCGGACGATCACGCTGCCGCTCGGCGGTCGGTTCAACGTCAGCAACGCCCTCCTCGCTGCCGCGGCATGCGAGGCGATCGGCATCGCCGAGCCCGCGATCGAGGCCGGGCTCGCCGCGGTGCGGGCGATCAGGGGTCGGTTCGAGCGGGTGGAACTCGACGCCCCGTTCTCGGCGGTCGTCGACTTCGCCCACACCCCCGACGCCCTCGAGCACCTCCTCGGCGATGCGCGCGCGCTCGCCGATCGCGTCATCGTCGTCTTCGGGTGTGGTGGCGACAAGGACCGGGGCAAGCGCGCGCCGATGGGCGAGATCGCGTCGCGCCTCGCCGATCTGGTGGTCGTCACCTCGGACAACCCACGAAGCGAGCCCCCGGAAGCGATCATCGAGGAGATCCTCGCGGGGGTCGAGCGCCGCGACCACGTCGAGGTCGAGCCCGACCGCCGCCGAGCGATCGCCCTCGCCCTCCGGGCCGCCCGCCCGGGAGATCTCGTCATCGTCGCGGGGAAGGGGCACGAGACCGAGCAGATCGTCGCGGGGAGCCACCTGCCCTTCGACGACCGGGCCGTGCTCGTGGAGGAGCACCAGAGGCTGCTAGGAACCGAGGCGTGATCCAGCTCCTCATCGCCGCCGCGGTGTCCACCCTCGTGACGTTGGGCATCACCCGCTACCTCATCGCGTGGCTGACGGCCCACCGCATCGGCCAGCCCATCCACGACGACGTCCCCGAGGGTCACACCACCAAGGCCGGTACCCCCACCATGGGCGGGCTCGCCATCGTCGCCGGCCTGCTCGCCGGGTACATGGTCACCAACCTCTACCGCGGCGTCTACACGCGCACCGGCCTGATCGTCGTCCTGACGATCACCGCGGCCGCGGGGGTCGGCCTGATGGACGACTGGATCAAGGTCTCGCGCGAGCGCAACCTCGGCCTGTCGAAGCGAGCGAAGATGGCGGGGCTCCTCCTCGTGTCGGGAGGCTTCATCGTCGCCATGCTCACCCTCACGGGAGTCAGCACCGAGCTGGCGTTCGTCCGGAGCGGGCACCTCGGCATCGACCTCGGGTCGGTCGGCTGGGCGGTGCTCGCCCTCCTGATGCTGCTCGGGTTCAGCAACGCCGTGAACTTCACCGACGGGCTCGACGGGCTCGTCGGCGGTTCGGCCACGCTGGGGTTCGCCGCGTTCACGGTCATCGGGTTCTGGGCGTTCCGCAACCCCGACTTCTACGGGATCTCCCACGCGCTCGACCTCGCGGTCATCGCGGCCGCGATGCTCGGCGCCTGCATCGGGTTCCTGTGGTGGAACGGTGCACCCGCACAGATCATCATGGGCGACACCGGGTCGTTGGCCATCGGCGCGGCCTTCGCCACGCTGGCCCTCTCGACCAACACCCACCTCCTCGTCCTCTTCATCGGTGGGCTCTACGTGATGGAGGCGGTGTCGGTCGTGCTCCAGATCGCGAGCTTCCGGCTCTTCGGGCGCCGGATCTTCCGCATGGCCCCGATCCACCACCATTTCGAGCTCCTCGGCTGGCCGGAGACGACCGTCGTCATCCGCTTCTGGATCCTCGCCGGCATCTTCACCGCGGTGGGCCTCGGCCTCTTCTACACCGACTTCATCACCAACACCGACGTCCTCGGCCCCACGGTGAGCCCCTGATGGCCGAACGGCTCCTCCTCGTCGGGTTCGGACTGACGAACCAGGCGGTGTGCCGGGCCCTGCGCACGAGGGGTGTCGACGTCGTCGTCACCGACGACCGGCCGGGGGAGCGTGCGCGAGAGGTCGCGAGCGAGCTCGACGTCGACCTCGTCGAGGCACCCGACCCTGCCGCGCTCCGCGCGCTGCTCGGCGAGGTGGACGCCGTCGTCCCCACACCCGGCCTGCCCGATCGTCACCCCGCCCGGGTGCTGGCGGCCGAGCGCGACACCCCGGTGATCTCCGAGTTCGACCTCGCCGCGCGCTGGGACCGGCGCCCGATCGTCGCCGTCACCGGTACCGACGGCAAGACCACCGTCACCACCCTGGTGAACGACATGCTCGCGCACAGCGGCATCCCCGCCGCCCTCGCCGGCAACAACGACGTGCCCCTCGTCGCGGCCATCGACGATCCCCGACCCGCCGTGTTCGTCGTCGAGGCCTCGTCGTTCCGGCTCGGCCACAGCCAGCGGTTCGCGCCACGGGTCGCCACGTGGCTCAACTTCGCGCCCGACCACCTCGACGTCCACGCCGACCTCGCCGCCTACGAAGCGGCGAAGGCCACGATCTTCCGCCACCAACCACCCGACGGCGTGGCCATCACCAACGCCGACGACGCGGTCGTCGCCCGCCATGCGGGCGTCGGACCTGCCCGGAGCCTCACCTTCGGCCGCTCCGGTGGCCAGTACCGGGAGGTCGACGGGCGGCTCGTCACCGACCTCGGCGAGACGATCGTCGACGTCGCCGATCTCCCTCGACGGGCACCCCACGACCTCGAGAACGCCCTCGCCGCCGCGGCGAGCGCGGTGTCCGCCGGCGCGGGTCTCGACGCCGTCGCCGCGGTGCTCGGGGAGTTCCGGGGCCTCCCACACCGCTTCGAGCTGGTCGCCGAGCTCGCCGGCGTGCGGTACGTCAACGACTCGAAGGCCACCGTGCCCCACGCCACGCTCACCGCGCTCGGTGGTCTCGACGAGGTGGTGCTGATCGCCGGCGGCAGCGACAAGGGCCTCGACCTCGGCGTGCTCCGCGACGCCACTGCGCGCCTGATCGCGGTCGTCGCCATCGGCGCCGATCCCACCCCGGTGGTGCGAGCGTTCGAGGGCACCGGCGTCCCCGTCCGCATCGCCGGCTCGATGACCGAGGCGGTCGGCGCGGCGCGCGCCCTCGCACGTCCGGGGGCGACGGTCCTCCTCTCGCCGGCCTGCGCGTCGCATGATTGGTACGCCAATTACGCCGAGCGAGGTGCCGACTTCACCGCCGCGGTCCACGCACTCGCCGGAACCTCCCCCACACCATGACCCTCATCGACCGACCTCCCACCCACGGGCCCGCCCCTGACGGCACGCGCCGTGGCCCTCGACGGCCCCGGCTCGGGCGCCCGGGCGGACGCCGCACCGGCATCTTCCTCGGCCTGTTCGCCATCGTCGTGCTGCTGTGCGTGCTCGGCCTCGTGATGGTGATGTCCGCGTCGTCGGTCGTCGGCCTGTACCAGTTCGGGTCGACGTGGTACTTCGTGAAGCGCCAGGCGATCTGGCTCGTCGTCGGGCTCGCGGTGCTCGTCGTCACGATGCGCATCGACTACCACCACTGGCGCCGGCTCGCCCGGCCGGTGCTCGTCGGGTCCCTCGGCCTGCTCGTGCTCGTGCTCGTCCCGGGCATCGGTCGCGAGGTCTACGGCAGCACCCGGTGGCTCGGGTACGGCCCGGTCCAGATCCAACCGTCGGAGTTCGCGAAACTCGGGCTCCTCCTGTTCGTCGCCGACCTCCTCGCGCGGCGACTCCACCGCATCGCCGACCTGCGCGTCACCCTCAAGCCGGCCCTCGTCGTCACCGGCGTCGTCGTCGGCCTCGTGCTGCTGCAGCCCAACCTCGGCACCACGATGGTCATCGTCGCCATCGTCCTCGCGATGCTCTTCGTGGCCGGCATCCCGCTCGTCCCCCTCGGCTCGGTCGCCCTCGGCGGTGCCGTCGCCACCGCGGCGCTCGCCCTCGCCGCGCCCTATCGGCGAGCCCGCCTGCTCGGCTTCCGCGAACCGTGGAGCGACCCGCTCGGCGCCGGGTACCAGACCATCCAGTCCCTCGTCGGAATCGCCCAGGGAGGGCTGGCCGGCGTCGGACTCGGCGCGAGCCGCTCGAAGTGGGGGTTCCTCCCCTTCGCCCACACCGACTTCGTGTTCGCCATCATCGCCGAGGAGACCGGGCTCCTCGGCGCCTCCGCCGTCGTGCTCCTCTTCGCCGCCCTCTGCTGGCTCGGGGTCGTCGCGTCGCTCCGGGCGCCCGACGCGTTCGGCATGCTCCTCGCCGCCGGGGTCACCACGTGGCTGTCGGTGCAGGCGTTCGTGAACATCGGCGCGGTGATCGGCATCCTGCCGATCACCGGCGTGCCGCTCCCGTTCGTGTCGTTCGGCGGCTCGTCGATGCTCGCCACCATGGCCGCGACCGGCATCCTCCTGAACGTCGCGCGTCATGCCCGCTGACCGCCGGCACGACGACGGTCCCCGCACCTGGCTCGTCATCGCCGGCGGGGGCACCGGTGGCCACGTCATCCCGGGCCTCGCCGTGGCCGACGAGCTGGTCGCGCGCGGTCATCCCCGGACGGACATCCTGTGGATGGGCAGTGAGATCGGCATGGAGGTCGACGCCGTCCCCGCGGCGGGCTACGAGCTGGTGGCCCTCCCCGGCAGGGGGCTCAACGCGCGGCGCCTCGACCTCGCGAACATCAAGGCCGCCGTCGGCATCGTCCGGGCCTCGCTCCGCGGCATCGGCTTGGTCCGACGACGGCGTCCCGCGGTTCTCCTGGCACTCGGGGGCTACGCGTCGGTGGCCGGTGTCGTCGGTGCCGTCCTCGCCCGGGTGCCGATCGTGGTCGCCGAACAGAACGCGGTGGCGTCGTTCGCCAACCGGCTCGCGGGTCGTGTCGCGAAGGCTTGCGCGGTGTCCTTCGAGGGCACCGATCTGCCTCGCGCCGTCGTCACCGGCAACCCGTTGCGTGCGAGCTTCGCGGACGCGATGGCGACGGCCGCCGACCCCGCCAGGCGGTCCGCGGCACGGGCCGCGCTCGGAGTGGGCGACGACCAGGCGCTCGTGCTGGCGATGAGCGGATCGCTCGGCTCTCGCACGGTCAACCAGGCGGTCATCGGAATGGTCGAGCGCCTCCACCACCGCGCCGACCTCGTCGTGCACCACGTCGTCGGTCGGCGCGACTGGCACACCGAGCACGCGCCCGAACCGGAGCTGCCGCCCGGGGCAATGGTCGACTACCGCGCCGTCGAGTTCGAAGATCACCCCGACCGACTGCTCGCCGCGGCCGACCTCTTCGTCGGCCGGGCGGGCGCCACCACGGTGGCGGAGGTCGCCGCGGTCGGTGTGCCCTCGATCCTCGTGCCGTTGCCGATCGCGCCACGCGACGCGCAGGCGCGGAACGCCGAGCCCTTCGTCGAGGCGGGGGCGGCCATCGTCCTCGCCGACCACGACTGCGACGCTCCGAGTCTCACCGCGGTCGTCGAGCCGCTCCTCGACGACCGGGCCCGGCTCGCCACGATGGCCACGGCCGCACGCGCACTCGGCCGTCCCGACGCCGCGGCGCGCGTCGCCGACCTCGTCGAGGAGCACGCCCGTGGGTGAGCCGCTCGACCTCTCGACGCCCATGCGGATCCACCTCGTCGCCGTCGGCGGCGCCGCGATGGCTCCGATGGCCGAGCTCCTCGTGGCCATGGGACACCGCGTGTCGGGCTCCGACCAGGCCGACTCGCCGCGTCTCGAGCGGCTGCGATCGCTCGGGGTGCGGGTCAGTGTGGGGCACGACGCGCGCCACGTCGAGGGCGCCGAGCTCGTCGCATGTTCGAGCGCGATCCCGGCCGACCACGTCGAGCGGCGTGCCGCGCTCGACCGCGGCATCGCGGTCGTCGGTCGACCGACGCTCCAGGGGGCGATCGTTCGCACGAAGCGGCCGCTCGTCGTCTCGGGGACCCACGGCAAGACCACCACCACGGCGCTCGTCATCGTCGCCCTCGTCGAGGCGGGTCTCGACCCGAGCTACCTCGTCGGTGCTGAGCTCGGCAGTGGCTATGGGGCCTGTCGATGGGGGAGCGGCGAGTGGTTCGTCGTCGAGGGCGACGAGAGCGACGGCACGTTCCTCGAGCTCGGCGCCGAGCTGGCGGTCGTCACCAATGTGGACGCCGACCACCTCGACCGGTGGGGCAGTCTGGCCGAGCTCGAGGCGGGCTTCGACCGTTTCGTCGCCGCCGCCCCGGCCACGCTGGTGTGCGCCGACGACGAGCTCGCGTCCCGGGTCGGCCGACGGCACGGCGCCACCACGGTCGGCACCGCCACCGATGCCGACTGGCGGGTCACCGCGGTGCAGGTGCGCCGGGGCGGCACCTCCTTCTCGCTCGAGCACGACTCCCTCCGCACCGCGGTCGAGCTCCCCCTCGCCGGCCTCCACAACGCGCGCAACGCGGCGCTCGCCGTCGCCGCCGCGTCGGTGGTGGGGGTCGACCCCGAACGCGCGGCCGCGGGCCTCGCACGGTTCCCGTCGCTCGCCCGGCGCTTCGAGCTGCGGGGCGAGGTCGCGGGCATCACCGTCGTCGACGACTACGCCCACAATCCGGCAAAGGTCGCCTCGGTGCTCGCCGCGGCGGCGGCCGGCGGGTGGAACCGGGTCGTCGCCGTCTTCCAACCGCACCGCTACTCGCGCACCGCCGACCTCTGGCAGCAGTTCGCGGACAGCTTCGTCGAC
Organism: uncultured Iamiaceae bacterium; assembly: GCA_964488835.1. Lineage (GTDB taxonomy): Bacteria > Actinomycetota > Acidimicrobiia > Acidimicrobiales > SKKL01 > SKKL01. Next base: position 41,010 of record CAZAVX010000011.1, read on the forward strand.
GCCGATGTCGTGTGGATCACCGAGCTCGACCCGAGCGGCGAGGCCCCTCGGCCCGGCATCTCGGGTCGCCTCGTGCACAAGGCGGCGTCGGAGGCCCATCCCGACGCCGACCTGCGTTGGGCCCCCGACCGATCCGCCCTGCTCGACGAGGTCGTCGCCGAACTCCGCGACGGCGACCTGTGTCTGACGATCGGCGCGGGTGACATCACGGCGTTCGCCGGCGAGCTCGTCGCCGCGTTGGAGGCCGCCCGATGACCGACCTCGACGCGCTCGCCGCGGAGCTCGGACCCCTCGTCAGTCGCGACGTCCCCCTCGGCCCGCTCACCACCTACCGGGTGGGTGGGGCGGCGGCCCTCTTCGCCGAGGTGGCCTCACTCGAGGAGCTCGTCCGCATCGGCCGGGTGCTCGGCGACTCCGGGGTGCCGGTCCTCGTGGTGGGGAAGGGCTCGAACCTACTCGTCCTCGACGGCGGCTTCCCCGGCCTCGCGCTGAGCCTCGGCGACGCGTTCGCGGCGATCGACATCGTCGGGACGCGGGTCGTGGCCGGCGGCGCGGCCTCGCTGCCGGTGGTCGCCCGGCGCACCGCGGGGGCGGGGCTCACCGGGTTCGAGTGGGCCGTGGGGGTGCCGGGATCGATCGGCGGCGCGGTCCGCATGAACGCCGGTGGACACGGTTCGGACATGGCGGCGAGCCTCGTCAGCATCCGCGTCGTCCGACTCGACGGCGGCGAACATGTGGAGGTGCCGGCCGACCAGCTCGACCTCGGGTATCGCTCCTCGAACCTCACCGCCTCCACGGTGGTGGTCGACGCGACCCTCGAGCTCGCCGTCGGTGATCCGGCGCGGTCGCGGGCCGAGATCGACGACATCGTCCGGTGGCGTCGTGCCAACCAGCCGGGCGGCCCGAACGCCGGGTCGGTGTTCCGCAACCCACCCGACGATCACGCGGGCCGCCTCGTCGAGGCAGCCGGGTGCAAGGGCCTGCGCCTCGGGAGCGCCCAGGTCTCCGACAAGCACGCCAACTTCATCCAGGCCGACCCCGACGGATCGGCCGACGACGTCCTCGCGCTGATGCGGGAGGTCGCCGAGCGGGTCCGCCGCCACAGCGGCGTCGAGTTGGTCGCGGAGACCCACGTCGTCGGGGAGCCGGCACGGTGACCCAGGTCGTCGATCCTCCCGACCTGCGCCGCAGCGGGCCGCCCGTCGACCCCCGGCTGCGGGCCCGTCGCATCGAGGTGCGTCGTGCCGAGGGCCGGCGGCGCCTCCGCCGACTCGTCGCGCTCGCGGTCGTCACCCTCGTGTGCCTCGCGGCCTGGGGCGCGAGCCGCAGCCCGCTGCTCGACCTCGACCACATCGAGGTCGAGGGCGTCGACCGGCTCTCGACCGACGCGATCGTCGCGGCGTCCGGGCTCGCGATCGGCGACGCCCTCGTCGACCTCGATCTCGGTGCGGCCCGCGCCGCGATCGACGCCCTGCCCTGGGTCGAGCACACCACGGTCGAGCGCAGCTGGTGGGGCACGGTGCACATCGAGGTGGTCGAGCGTCGGCCGGTCGCCGTCGTCCGCACCGACGAGGGCGCCGATCTCCTCGTCGACGCCGCCGGGCACGTGCTCGATGTGGCCGGCTCGGCCGACCTCGGCGCCCTGCCGCTCGTCGCCGGGGTCGACGCGGCCGAGCCGGGCGGTCGCCTCGAGGGCCTCGACCACACCGCGGTCCGCGCCGCCGAGCACCTCGGGCCGCGGCTGCGAGACTGGATCGACCGCATCACCCGCGACGACGACGGGCTCTGGCTCGAGCTGCGCGAGGACGCCGTCGTCGCGGCGGGCGGCACGGTCGGGCATCCCGGCCGGGTCCGCCTCGGCGACGGCCGTGCCCTCGCCGACGCGCTCGTCGCCGCCGACACCGTCCTCGCGCGCGTCGAGCTCACCTGCCTCGACGTCATCGACGTGCGCGTGCCCTCCTCGCCGGTGGTCCGACGGGTCGAGGGCTGCGAACCGACGGGGTCGGCGGCATGACCTCCGCGTTCGCCCAGCTCACGGGTATCCTTGACCATCTTCCTGACGGTCCGATACCGTCTCAACCGTTCCCTGAGGTCGAGAGTGCCCTCAACCTCGACTGCACCCTGAGGCCGGGCCACGAGAGTGCGTCCGGCCTTTGGCCTGTTCCGACGACCGCCCACACCCCTTGGTGGAGGTAGCCCCAATGGCCGGAATCCCCCAGAACTACCTCGCCATCATCAAGGTGGTCGGCATCGGTGGTGGCGGCGTCAACGCCGTCAACCGGATGATCGATGCCGGGTTGAAGGGCGTCGAGTTCGTCGCCATCAACACCGACGCCCAGGCGCTGTTGATGAGCGACGCCGACGTGAAGCTCGACATCGGCCGCGAGCTCACCCGCGGGCTCGGTGCGGGCAGCGATCCCGAGGTGGGTCGTCAGGCCGCCGAGGACCATCGTCAAGAGATCGAACAGGCCATCGAGGGCGCCGACATGGTGTTCATCACCGCCGGCAAGGGCGGTGGCACCGGTACCGGCGCCGCGCCCGTCGTCGCCGAGATCGCCAAGGGGCTCGGCGCGCTCACCATCGGCGTCGTCACCCGCCCGTTCGCCTTCGAGGGTCGCCGCCGGTCGGTCCAGGCCGAGGCCGGCATCCAGAAGCTCCGCGAGAAGGTCGACACCCAGATCGTCATCCCGAACGATCGGCTCCTCACCATCGCCGACGAGAAGACGTCGATGCTCAACGCCTTCAAGATGGCCGACGAGGTGCTGCTCCAGGGCGTCCAGGGCATCACCGACCTCATCACCACGCCGGGGCTCATCAACACCGACTTCGCCGACGTGAAGATGATCATGCACGACGCCGGCTCGGCGCTGATGGGCATCGGCTTCGGGTCGGGCGAGGGGCGGGCGCTCAGCGCCGCCCGCGCGGCGATCTCGAGCCCGCTGCTCGAGGCGAGCATCGAGGGCGCTCGGGGCATCCTGCTCAACATCTCCGGGGGCAGCGACCTCGGGCTGTTCGAGGTGAACGAGGCGGCCGAGGTCATCCACGCCGTCGCCCACCCCGACGCCAACATCATCTTCGGTGCGGTCATCGACGACGCGATGGGCGACGAGATCCGCGTCACGGTCATCGCCGCCGGCTTCGACCGGTGGGACGAGAAGCGCGCGCAGGGCTCGGGCACCGCCGCCACGAGCTCGGCCGGCGCCGACGCGAAGGAACGGCGCCCGTCGATCCTCGACCGCGACGCCCTCCTCCGCGACGACGACACGCCCGACATCTTCACCGACTCCGGCGACGACGACCTCGACATCGACGGCGACGACGACTTCGACGTCCCGTCGTTCCTCCGGTAGCGCCACCCTCGTCCATGGCCGAGGTCGTGGCCACGCTCGCCGATCGGCGTCGCGCACGGATCGTGTTCACCGAGGCGCGCCACGGCGACCTCGGCATCGACGCGCCGCCGGGCGAACGCGACGCCAGGCGCCACGCGGTCGTGCCCGGTCCGTGGACCGCGCTCCGCCAGGTGCACGGCGCCGAGGTCGTCCGGGTCGAGGCGGCCGGTCAACACCACGGCGCGGCGGCCGATGCAGCCGTCACGGCGAGCTCGGCCTCGCCGATCGCGGTGCAGACCGCCGACTGTGCGCCGATCGCGCTCCTCGCCGAGGGCGGGGCGGTCGGGGTCGTCCACGCCGGCTGGCGCGGGCTGGTGTCGGGGGTCGTCGAGCGGGCCGTGGCGGCACTCACCGAGCTGGCCGGCCCACCCGTGCGCGCGGTGCTCGGGCCCTGCATCCATCCCGAGTGCTACGAGTTCGCCGACCCCGAGCTCGCGGCGATGGTCCGGCGGTTCGGCGAGGGGGTGCGCGCGACGACGGCCGCGGGAACCCCGGCGCTCGATCTCCCGAACGCCGTGCGGCTGGCCCTCGAGGAGGTCGAGGTCCCGCTCGACACGAGCCACTGCGCCTGCACGGCCTGCGGTGGGCGGTGGTTCTCCCACCGGGCCCGAGGCGAGACCGCCCGACAGGTGCTCGTCGCCTGGATCGAGGACCCGTGACCGCCCCCGCACCACTGCCCGAGCTCTCCGAGGTGCGCCGGCGGCTCGACGTGGTGCGCGAGCGCATCGCGGCGGCCGGGGGCGATCCCGAACGGGTGGCGGTGTGTGCGGTCACGAAGGGGTTCGGCCCCGACGCCGTGCGCCTCGCGGTGCAGGCCGGGCTCGTCGACATCGGCGAGAACTACGCCCAGGAGCTCGTCGCCAAAGCCGAGGCGATCGAGGGCACTGCCGAGGCCGACCTGCGCTGGCACATGATCGGCACCGTGCAGCGCAACAAGGTGCGCCGTCTCGCACCGCACGTGCACTGCTGGCAGACCGTCGACCGGATCGAGTTGGCCGAGGAGATCGCCAGACGGGCGCCGGGTGCCAGGGTCCTCATCCAGCTCAACACCACGGGCGAGGCGTCGAAGGCGGGCATCGCACCCGACGAGGCGCCACGCCTCGTCGAAGCGGTGAGGGAGCTGGGCCTCGGCCTGCGCGGGGTGATGGCCGTCGGGCCCACCGATCCCCGGGTCGATCCGACCCCCGGGTTCCGAGCGGCCCGCCGATTCGCCGACGATCACGGCCTGCCGGAGGTGTCGATGGGCATGACGCGCGACCTCGAGGCGGCCGTCGCCGCGGGCTCGACGATGGTGCGCGTGGGAACGGCGCTCTTCGGGGCCCGTCCGACGGGTGCCACCGCCACCTGACCGCGCAGGGATACACTCGCTGGGACCAGAGGAGGAGCTGCATGTCCACGGTCTGGCGTTCGTTGATCATCAAGCTCGGGCTTGGCGACGACGACGACTACGACGACTACGCCGACGAGCCCATGGCTGGCCCCGTCGCGGCTCCGACCCAGCCGGCCGCCCCTTCCACGGTCCAGCCCCGCTCGGTCCAGCCGGTGGCCAACCGCACGGCCTCGGTCTCGCCGCTGCCCGGTGTGCCGTCGTCCGAGCCCAGCTCGGTGCGGTTCCCCGCGAACGCCGGCCCGCCCGACCAGCCGCCGGTCCGGGCGGTGGCCGCGCCCGGCAGCGGTTCCGAGCCGGGCCAGCCGAAGAGCGGCGTGCGCACCATCGCCCGCCCCTCGGCCAAGCCCCACGTGATCGCTCCTCGCTCGTTCCGTGGCGATGCCCCCGAGGTCGGCGACCGCTTCAAGGCCAAGCAGCCGGTCATCGTGAACCTCCAGGGAGTCGAGCGCGATCTCTCGCGGCGCCTCGTCGACTTCGCCAGCGGGCTCTGCTACGGGCTCGGTGGGCAGATGGAGAAGGTCGCCACCGACGTCTTCCTGCTCACCCCGGCCGACGTCGAGGTCTCCGCCGAAGAGCGTGAGCGCCTCTCCGAGCGCGGTCTCTACGACTCCTGACCCCACCGCGCCGGAACCGCGCCCGTGAACCCGCTCGAGCTCGTCCTCACGCTCTACCTCATCGTCGTCATCGTCCGCATCGTCCTGAGCTGGATCCCGATCTCCTACGGATCGCCGCTCGAGGGGTTCGCGGCGCTGATCCACGCACTCACCGAGCCGGTGCTCGGGCCGGTCCGGCGTCTCTTGCCGCCCGTGCGGCTCGGCGGCATGGCGCTCGACCTCTCGCCGATCGTCGTCATCGTGGGCATCCAGATCCTCATCGCCGTCGTGCGCTGAACGGCTCGTTCGCTACCATCGCCACCATGGATCTCACCCCACAGCTCTTCCGCGACGTCCAGTTCACCGAGCGGCGCGGCGCCTACGACCGTGAGGAGGTCGACGCGTTCCTCGCCCGGGTGGGCACGGCGGTCGGACAGCTGCAGGAGCGGGTGCGGGAGGCCCAGCGTCGGTTCGAGGCCGCCGAGGGGCGGGTCGCCGACCTCGAGGCGAAGCGCCGCGAGCAGGACGACGCCAACGAGACGATGCAGCGCATGATCGAGACGGCGGCCCGCTTCGCCGACGAGGCGATGAAGGAGGCGAAGGACGACGCCGAGCAGATCATCGCCGGGGCACGCAAGAAGGCCGACGAGATGATCGCCCAGGCCGAGGAGGCCATCCGGCGCGACGTCGGCGCCACCCGCGACCGGCTCGAGGCCGAGATCCGCCAGCTCGAGCGTCACCGCGACGAGCTCACCCAGCGTGTCGCCGACATCGACGACCACCTCACCCGCGAGCGCACGAAGCTGCGGGCCGAGCTCGAGGAGCTCCTCGCCATCGTCGACGATCCCGAGCGGCTCAGGCTCGCGCCGACCCCGGGCACCGATCCCGAGCCGGTCATCGTGCTCACCGACTCGCGCCCGGCGGCCGACCCCGCCGCCGCGGTGGCCGACACCGGCACCGACGCGGCGACCGGCGCCGACCAGCCCATGGCCGGCCCCGACACGGCGCCCGTCGACGCGGTCGACGACGAGGACGATCTCTCCTCGCTGCCGCCACCGCCCGAGGACTGGGAGCCGCCGGCCGAGCTCGCACGCGACGCTGGCGGGTCCACCGAGGCCGCGGCGGGGATCGACGCCGATCTCGACGAGGCCACGGCGTTGTTCGATCGTCGTCGCGACGACGACCTCGACGCGGGCCCGCCCACCGAACCGCATCCGATCGTGAGCCCGGGCACGGCCTTCGGCGGCGACCACCTCGACGAGCTCCGTCGGGCGGTCAGCGACGACGCCACCGACGCCGAGGCCGACGCGGCGATGGCGGCGTTCTTCGACCAGGACACCGACGACGACCGCAGCCGCCGCTTCGGTCGCCGTCGCTGAGCGGCGCCCGGCGTCCCGGCCTCTGAGCGCGAACCCGCCGGCTCAGCCGGCGCGTTCGATCTCGACCTCGACGACGTCGCCCTCGATCTCGCCGCTGGCCGTGTGACCCTGGCCGAGCAGTGAGGTGTCGACCTCGGTGGCGAGCACCTGCGCGGCGATCCAGGCGCGATGGGCCTCGATCGCGGCCTGCAGGTCGGCCGAGGGGGTCGAGATGCGGAGACGGATCCGGTCGGTGACCACCAGGTCGGCGTCCTTGCGGGCCTGCTGGACGAGACGCACGAGGTCGCGCGCCTTGCCCTCGGCGGCGAGCTCGGGCGTCACCTCGACGTCGAGCACCGCCACGGCGTCGTTCGTGCGCAGCGCCTGGGCGGTCTCACCCTCGCGGGGCTTCAGCGAGAGCTCGAACTCGCCGGGCTCGAGCGTGTGGCCGGCGACCACGACCCGGTCGCCGTCGCGTGTCCATTCGCCGTTGCGGGCCGCACCCATCACCTTCTGGGTGTCGCCGCCGAGCTTCGGGCCGAGCACCCGTCCGTTCGGACGGAGCACGAACTCGGCGTGGGCGGCGAGATCGTCGGTGAGCTCGACCTGCTTGACGTTGACCTCGTCGGCGATCAACTCGACGAACGGCGCGAGCCGCTCGCTGTCGCGCCCGGCGACGGTGAGCGACCGCAACGGCAGGCGGGTGCGCAGGCCCCGTTCCTCGCGGAGGAACAGGGTGGCGGTGCAGACGTCGCGGACCCGGTCCATGTCGCGGACGAGGTCGGGGTCGTCGGGCAGGGACTCGGCGTCGGGCCAGTCGGTGAGGTGGACGCTCTCGTCGTCGGTGAGGTTGCGGTGGATCTCCTCGGAGACCATCGGGAGGAGCGGCGCGACCACTCGGGTGAGGGTGGTGAGCACCGTGTAGAGGGTGTCGTGGGCGTCGGCCGAGCCGGAGCCGCCTTCACCGCCCCAGAACCGCTCGCGCGACCGGCGGATGTACCAGTTGTTGAGGGCGTCGATGAACGACACGACGTGGGCGCACGCGTCGGCCAGGTGGTACGCGTCGAGCGACTCGGTGACCCGCTCGACGAGCTGGCGGGTCTTGGCGAGCACGTAGCGGTCGAGCACGTGGGTGGAGTCGGTGCGGACCTCGGCGCGGCGACCGTCGGCGTTCGCGTAGAGGACGAAGAACGAGTAGGCGTTCCAGATCGGCATCAGCACCTGGCGCACGACCTCGGCGACGTCCTTGCCGTCGGTGGCGATGCGCAGGTCGCCTCCGCGGAGGATCGGCGACGACATGAGGTACCAGCGGAGCGCGTCGGCACCGATGGTCTCGAAGAGCTCCTCGGGATCCGGGTAGTTCCGCTTCGACTTGGAGAGCTTCTTGCCCTCGTGGTCGAGCACGACGCCGTGGCAGATCACGTTCTGGAAGGCGGGGGTGTCGAAGAGCGCGGTGGCGAGGACGTGGAGCGTGTAGAACCAGCCGCGGGTCTGGGCGACGTACTCGACGATGAAGTCGCCGGGGTGGTGGTTGTCGAACCAGTCCTTGTTCTCGAACGGATAGTGCACCTGGGCGAAGGGCATCGAGCCCGACTCGAACCAGCAGTCGAGCACCTCGGGCACCCGCCGCATCATCGACTTGCCGGTGGGGTCGTCGGGGTTCGGCCGGACGAGCTGGTCGATGGCGGGGCGGTGCAGGTCGGTGGGACGCACACCGAAGTCGCGCTCGAGCTCGTCGAGGCTCCCGTAGACGTCGATGCGCGGGTAGTCGGGGTCGTCGCTCTTCCAGACGGGGATCGGCGAGCCCCAGAAGCGGTTGCGGCTGATCGACCAGTCGCGGGCGCCGGCGATCCACTTGCCGAACTGACCGTCGCGGACGTGGTCGGGGATCCAGTTGATCTGCTGGTTGAGCTCGACCATGCGGTCGCGGAAGTCGGTGACCTTCACGTACCACGACGACAGGGCCCGGTAGATGATGGGCGTGTCGGTGCGCCAGCAGTGCGGGTAGTTGTGCTCGTAGGTCTCGTGCTTGATGACCCGCCCGAGCTCCTTGAGGTGCTTGATGATGGCCGGGTTGGCCTCGAGCACGTTCTGGCCCGCCCACTCGGGGACGTCGTCGGTGAACCGGCCGGCGTCGTCGACGGGCACGACGAGTCCGATGCCGTGCTCCTCGCCGATGCGCTGGTCGTCCTCGCCGAAGCCCGGTGCGATGTGGACGACGCCGGTGCCCTCGGCGGTGTCGACGAAGTCGGCAGGGATGACCCGGAAGCTGTTCGGCGTGTCGGCGAAGTAGGGGAGCAGCGGCTGGTAGGTGCGTCCGACCAACTCGGAGCCCTTCACGGTGCCGACCTGGCGGGTGCCCTCGAGCTGGCTCTCGTACTTCGCCATGGCGGCGGCACCGATGACGTAGTGCTGTCCGTCCTCCTCGAGCACCGCGTAGTCGATGTCGGGGCCGACCGCGAGGGCGAGGTTCGACGGCAGCGTCCAGGGCGTGGTGGTCCAGGCGAGGACGTGCATCGGGCCCGGGTCGCCGGGTCGGGGGTCGAGGGTGAACGAGACGGTGAGGGCGGGGTCCTGGCGGGGCCGGGTGGCGTCGTCGAGGCGGATCTCGAAGTTCGAGAGCGGCGTCTCGGCACCCCACGAGTAGGGCATCACGCGGTACGCCTCGTAGATGAGGCCCT
>CAZAVX010000012.1:0-45122 GCA_964488835.1 uncultured Iamiaceae bacterium
ATCACGCTCGCGATGACCGACTGGCTGAGCACCGCCATCGACATCGACGGGTTCTGGACCACGCTCCTCGCGGCGGCGGTCATCTCGCTCGTGTCGTGGGTCCTCAGCGAGGCGGTCCGGGAAGGCTGAGGCGGATCGGCGCCCGGCACCGCCCCGCTACGATCTGGCCCGTGGCCGACACGACCATCCTCCCCTCACCGGTCCGCCCCGATCTCGACGAGGGCGACCACGACCGCTTCGCGCACTACGCGCGCAAGGCCGACATCGCACGTGCCGCGGTCACCGGGGAGACGATCACCGCCATCTGCGGCAAGCGCTTCACACCCACACGTGATCCCCAGCGCTACCCCGTCTGTCCCACCTGCGCCGAGATCAAGGCCGCCCGCTCCGGCTCCTGAGCCTCCGGGGCGCGAGCTCTCGATGCTCGCTACGCGCCGGGCGGCACCACGGTGATCGAGGGGCGGTGACCGTCGGACGGGTCGGTGCCCTTGCCGTCACCGTTGTAGATGACCTTGACCACCTCGAACCGCACGCCCTCGACCGAGTACCAGCCGCCGTGCTCGACGTCGATCCCCGACAGCACCACCTGTCCGGTACGGGGATCGACGTTGCTGACCTGCAGTCCGTCGGACACCTCGGTGATCGGCGCGTCGGGCCCGTTCCGGACCAGACGGATCCGGTAGTAGTGGATCTGGGTCTGGGGCTTGGTGAGGGGTTCGCCGTCGGGACCGTGCACGACCACCGTCGCGCCGGCACGCCAGCGGGTCTTCGCCCCGTTCAGCCAGGTGCCCGAGCCCTCGATCGAGGTCATGCCCCCGCCGGGCGTGGCGTCCTCGTCGCCTGAGCCGTTGCCGTTCCCGGAGCCGTTGCCGTTGCCGGACCCGTTCCCGTTGCCGTTGCCGTTCCCGTTGCCGTTGCCGGGGTTCTCGGTGTCGATGCCGCCGACGTCGGGGTCGGGCTCGCTCGTGGGCGGGGTGCTGTCCCCGCCACCCGGTCCCCCACCGCCGTGATCGCCGCCGCCGCCGTGGTCACCGCCACCACCGTTCCCACCGCCACCGTTCCCACCGCCACCGTTCCCACCGCCGCCTGACGACGGCCCGGTGTCGCCCGTCCCGGCGACCGTCGCCGCGGCGACGTCGTCGAAGCTGTCGGAGGTGCGGTCGCCGAGGAGGCGCAGGGCCCCGATCGCGACGATGGCGACGAGTCCGACGAGCAGCGCGTACTCGGCGAGCGAGGCCCCCCGATCGGCGTTCGCGCGACGGGGCGGAGCGGGAACGGGCGCGGCAACCGGGGCGCGGCCCGCGTGGCGGAGTTCGTGGCGTCGTGGCATGTCTCCATGATCGGCCCGGCCCCTGCTGTTCACATGGGCCGCAGGTCCCTCACGAGTAGCCCTCGCGGCTCATTTTGATGTCCTGACCAGGCCAGATGGCCTACCCAACCAGGTCGGCGACCGACTCGCCCCGTCATCGTGCGTCCGTCGGCCGGGTCCCCGCCGAGGGCCTGAGGTGCCGCGCGAGGGCGGGGGTGGCCTCAGGGTGCGGGAATAACTGTTATTATCCCGATCTGTGACCACCGACACAGCCGCGGCCGCAGTCCCGCCTCCTCCACCATCAGGGCGGGCGACCGACGAGGTGCGCGAACGTCTCGTCGACGCCGCGGCCAGCGTGTTCGCTCGCGACGGCTACTCGGGTGCCCGCATCCAGGACATCGTCCGCGAGGCCGGCCTCACCACCGGCGCGGTGTACGGCCGCTTCCGCGGCAAGGCCGAACTGATGCACGAAGCCGTCATCCGGCGGGCCACCCCACAGGTGAAGCTCTCCGCCGACGGGCTCGACAAGGTCGCCGACCTCATCGAGCGGAACAGCTCGCACACCGAACCCGGGCTCTCCGAGCGCGAGGCCCTCCTGCTCGAGACGTTCGTCGCCGCCCGCCACGACCCCGACGTCGCGGCGGCGGTCGCCGACGCCGACGCCCGCTGGCGCGACGCGGTCGAGCCGCTCGTCGAGGCCGCGCTCGTCGACGGGACGGTCGCCCCCGACATCGACCCCGACGCCGTCCTCTACCTCGTCCGGGTGCTGCGCCTCGGCCTGCTGCTCCAGCGGGCCTCCGGCGTCGCCGCGCCCGACCCCGAGAGCTGGCAGCGACTGATGGCGCGGGTCGTCGCGAGCTTCGGCGACCGCACCACCACACCGACTCCACCTGACACCGAGACCACCTGACACCGACTCCATCCGACACCGAGACCACCGACGTCCACGAGGGGGACCACCAGATGACCGCTACCGAAGTCGACACCACCGACACGCCCCGGGTACCGGGGCTGCCGAGCGACGCCGATGTCCACGCGACGATCAAGATCGTCGAGGACCACGCCCAGCGCATCTTCTCCTGGCGCTACGAGCGCGAGCGCGAGCAGCTCGTCACGCTCTACAACAAGGCGATGGCGTCGCAGTGGAACTCGGTCACCGAGCTCGACTGGTCCACCGACGTCGATCCCGAGCGGGAGGCCAACAAGGAGGCGCCCGCGGTCCTACTCGCGCGGGCCGCGTCGAAGATCCCGGGATCGCCGCTCGCGAACTGGGGCGACAAGGAGTTCGACCAGCTCGCCGTCGAGCTCCAGAAGGCCCAGCTCAGCCAGTTCATGCACGGCGAGCAAGGGGCGATGATGGTCGCGGCGAAGATCGTCGAGACGGTGCCGTGGATCGACGCGAAGTACTACGCCGCCACCCAGACGATGGACGAGGCCCGCCACACCGAGGTGTTCGCGAAGTACCTCCACACCAAGCTCGGCGACGCGTACCCGATGAGCCCGTTCCTCGACGAGCAGATCACCGTGCTGCTCGAGGACAGTCGCTGGGACATCGCGTACCTCGGGATGCAGATCGTCATCGAGAGCCTCGCCCTCGCGGCGTTCGGCGACATGCTCCGCCGCACCGAGGAGCCGCTGCTGAAGAAGCTGCTCCGCTACGTGATGTCCGACGAGGCCCGCCACGTCGCCTTCGGCATCCTCAGCCTCGCCGAGCTCTACCAGGACCTCACCGAGGCCGAGCTGAAGGACCGCCAGGAGTTCCTCGTCGAGAACACGCTGCGCAACCGGGCCCGCTCGGCCACGCCGGAGGTGTGGGAGCGCATGGGCGTCTCCTTCGAGGACACCGTGCCGTTCCTCATGGAGGCCTCGCAGTCGACGAAGGTCAACCCGGTCGGGAGCTTCCAGCGAGGGTTCTTCGCCAAGCTCGTCCCGAACGTGCGGAAGCTCGGCCTGCTCGACGCGAACAACGGCTACCTCCGCGAGCAGTGGGGCGCGGCCGGCCTCCTCGAGTTCGAGTACGCGGATGACACCGCGTCGGACTACGAGGCCTACGACGAGGTCGCCAAGGACCGCGCCGCGAGCGCCTGATCGCGTGAGGGTCCCCGCCCGCGTCGGCGGGCGGGGACCGACCATTGCGTAAATATGACGGTTTGGTGACGATCGCCGCCGGGTACCTCCATCCACATGGACACCACGACGACTCCCCCCAACCCCGCGATCCGCCAACTGCGTCGGAGGCTGTTCGCCTTCGGGGCCGTCGCCGCCCTCGGCTTCGGCACCCTCGCCGCGTGCGCCGACGACGACTCGGACACCCCCGGCACGACGACGACCCTCGTCCCCGGCGGCGACGTCGAGGTCGACCCGTCCGATCCCGACGGTGTCACCGATGACCTCGGCGACCTGACCGACGACATGGGTGACGGGGCCGAGGACATGGGAGACGCCGTCGAGGACGGCACCGACGAGCTGGGCGACGACACGCCCTGACGCCGCGCCGGCCCTGACAGCTCCACCCCGAGGCCACGGGGGTGGGCACTACGGTGGCCTCGTGGGAGATCCGACACGACACGACGAGCTGTTGGACAGGCGCAGGGCGGTGATGCCCGAGTGGCTCGCGCTCTCGTACCGTCGCCCCATCGCGCTCGACCGCGGGTCGGGCAGCTACGTGTGGGACGCCGAGGGCCGCCGCTACCTCGACTTCTTCGGGGGCATCCTCACCACGATGTGCGGCCACGCCTTCGAGCCGGTCGTCGAGGCGATCCGCGAGCAGGCGGGCCGGATCCTCCACACGTCCACCCTCTACCTCCACGAGACGGTCATCGAGCTGGCCGAGACGATCGCCGAGCTGTCGGGCATCCCCGACGCGAAGGTGTTCTTCACCACCTCGGGCACCGAGGCGAACGACGCCGCCCTGCTGCTCGCCACCGCCCACCGCCGCTCGAACCAGGTCCTCGCCCTCCGCAACGGCTACCACGGCCGATCGTTCACGACGATCTCGGTCACCGGCCACCGGAGCTGGTCCCCCACCAGCTACTCGGGCCTCGCCGTCAGCTACGTGCACGGCGGGTACCGGCTGCGGAGCCCGTTCGCCCACCTCGACGACGCGGCCTACACCGCCGCCTGCGTCGCCGATCTCCGCCAGGTGCTCGACACCACCACCGCCGGCGACGTGGCCTGCCTCATCGCCGAACCGATCCAGGGCGTGGGTGGCGTGGCCGTCCCGCCCGACGGGTTCTTCGGGGCGATGAAGGAGGTACTCGACGAGTTCGGCATCCTCTTCGTCGCCGACGAGGTGCAGACCGGCTGGGGGCGCACCGGCGACCACTTCTGGGGCTACCAGGCGCACGGCATCGTGCCCGACCTCCTCACCTTCGCGAAGGGGGTCGGCAACGGGCTCGCGCTCGGCGGGGTCGTCGGACGGGCCGAGATCATCGACTCCCTCACCGCCAACTCGATCTCCACGTTCGGCGGCAATCCGCTCGCTGCCGCGGCGTCGCTCGCCACGCTGCGCCACGTCGTCGACCACGACCTGCGATCCGAGGCCCGACGCCTCGGCGCCCGGCTCGGCGACGGGCTCGCCGCACTCACCGCCGAGGTGCCCGAGGTCGTCGAGGTCCGCGGCCGCGGGCTGATGTGGGCGGTCGAGACAGCGGTTCCCGGCTCGATCGAGCCGACACCGGAGGTCGCGGCCGAGCTCCACGAGGCCGCTCGGGAGGCCGGCCTGCTCGTCGGCCGGGGAGGGCTGTACGGCAACGTCCTGCGGATCGCGCCGCCGCTCACGGTCAGCGACGACGAGATCGAGGAAGGCCTCGATCACCTGCGAACCGCCGTCGCGGCGCTCGGGTCCTAGCCCCGCAACGCCCGTCGAACAGCGGAGCCCCGAGGCCCCGCGGATTCGCACGGAACCGCCACGATGACGCTACAGTGAGCGAGCGAGAGAGCCCGGGGGTTCTCTTTCAGGTAGGCGGAGCGGCCCGACGACCGGCACCGGGTGTGCCCCGAGGGTCCGCCCCCTGACTCGCAAGGCCGAGAGTGCCGCCCACACGTACGAGAACGGTCGCGTGGGCCGGGATTCCGGGGCTGCGAACGGAGCGCGAATGCAGCACAGCACTGGAGTGGTCGAACCGCTCCGAACCGAGCGCATCGACGAGAGCGCCTCGTCGCCCGACGACGGGCAGCTCGACGCGTCCGCCAACGGCTCGGCGCCCGACGACGATTCCGGGCAGGCCGAGGGCTCGTCGGCTCCGCCTCCCCTCCCCGGCCGGGCCGAGCTGCGCGCGCTCGTGGTCGCCGCCGCCGCCGCAGAGGCGTCCGCCGAGGAGCTCGCCGTGCTCGAGGCGCACCGCTACCACTGGTTGCGCACCCTCGACGACCTGCTCGACGAGACCGACGACGCGCTCGAGGCCGTCCGCAGCCAGAAGATCCCCGAGCGCGACCAGATCGTCGCCGACCTCGACGCCGAGCGCCGCCGCCTCGCAGCCGCCGTCGACCTGCTCGTCGGCACAGCCGACCAGGGCGTCGAAGGTCCCGTGCTCGAGGCGCCCGGCGAGGCCCGCCTGCAGCTGTCGTGGAAGGGCGGGCAGGTCGTGGCCTGGGCCGGAGGTCCGGGCGCCGACCCCGTCGGGCTCGACGAGCTGCGCGAGCTCCTCGCCGACGCCGGCGCACCGCGCCAGGGCTGGGACGACCACGACCCCGTCCGCGTGCCCGCCGCCCCGCCCGCCGAGGCGCTCTCCACCGGCATCGACTCGGTGCTCGGCTGGCTCGTCGCCATCGGCGCCGGCCAGATCGACGCTCCCTGCGGCTCGAGCGTCCGTTGGTTCGGCCGTCTCGCCGTGTGGGCCGTGCAGCTGGTCGCCAACGGCGCGATCGTGCCGTCGCTCGTCGTCGACCCTGCGTCGCGCTCACAGCCCGGCGGCCCGAAGATCAACCCGAACACCCCCGTCGAGCACTCGGTGCGCTGGAAGCCGGCGCTCGTCGACCAGGCCGAGCTCGAGCGGGCCGCGAGCGCGGTGCCCGGCCCGGTCCTCGCCGTCGAGCGGGCCACGCCGAAGGACCTGACCCTCGGGGTCCTCGGGGCGTTCGTGCACGCCATCGTCTCGGAGGCCACGAGGCGTCTCGACCTGCCCGCCGCGCCGCCCAATCCGAGGTCCACCCCCGACGTCGCCGAGACCGTCGTCGCCCGTCTCGACGGCACGCCGTTCACCGCCCCCCTCCGCGCCGGCGCCGAGGTGTCGTCGCGGCTCGACCGGTGGTCGAAGGCGGTCACCGAACCCGTCTCCAGCCGACTCGTCGTCACCCTCGATCCGCCCGACAGCGGCAACGCCTGGTTCCTCTCGGTCCTCGGCCCGAACCCCGAGGGCGAGCTCGTCCCGGTCGAGGTGGCCCTCGTCGACTCCCGCTCGAAGCGCTCGATGTCCCAGCAACTCGCCCGACTCGAACGCCTGCTGCCCGCGCTCCAGCGTCCCGGCGGCCTGCGCCGCGGCCAGGTCTACCTCAGCCAGGACGAGGCATGGGAGCTGATGACCCAGACCGGCGAGGTCCTCGTGGCCGCCGGCTTCGAGGTCCGGGTGCCGGCCCTCTCCCGCCGCAAGCCCACGCCCGCGCTCCGTCTCACCACCGAGGGCGACGAGACCGTCGTCGGCGCCAACCAGCTCGCCGCGGTGCGGTGGTCGGCGGTGTTCGACGACGTCGAGCTCACCGCCGCGGAGATCGCGGCGCTCGCCGCCGAGGCCCGGCCGCTCGTGAAGTCGCGGGGCCGCTGGGTCGAGCTCGACAAGGCCGACCTCGCGGAGGCCGCGGCCGCGCTCGCCGAACACGCCTCCCGCACCCACATGACCGGCGCTGAGGTGCTGCGCTTCGGTGTCGGTCTCGAGGGCACCCAGCTGGCCGGTGGCATCAGCGTCGCCGGTTCCTCGTGGGCCGCCGATCTACTCGCGAAGGCATCGGCTGCCGCCACCGAGCCGGTCAGCCGGCCGAGAGGGTTCGTCGGCGAGCTGCGCAGCTACCAGGCCGAGGCCGTCGGCTGGCTCGGCTTCCTCGAGAGCGTGCAGCTCGGCGGGTGCCTCGCGCTCGACATGGGACTCGGCAAGACGCCCACCGTGCTCGCCCACCTCGCCCACACCGACACCCACGGGCCGGCCCTCGTCATCGCACCGCCGGCGGTCGTCGGCAACTGGGCGGCCGAGGCGCGCAAGTTCACCCCCGACCAGCGAGTGGTCGTCCACCACGGCGCGTCCCGGGCCTCCGCGAAGGAGCTCGCCGCCGAGGTCGAGGGCGCCGACATCGTCATCACCACCTACGGCACCGCGGTGCGCGACGTCGAGGCGCTCTCCACGCTCCACTGGCACCACCTGATCCTCGACGAGGCCCAGGCCATCAAGAACCCCGCCAACGAGACCTCCCAGCAGCTGCGGCGCATCCCCGCCACCATCCGACTCGCGCTCACCGGCACCCCCGTCGAGAACGGGCTCGGCGACCTCTGGGCGATCCTCGACTTCACCAACCCCGGTCTGGTGGGGAGCCGCAGCTCGTTCATCGCCGCGCTCTCCCAGGGCGGCAAGGGCGGACCGAAGGGAGCCGAGGGCGGGCTGCGGGCCCTCAACGGCATCCTCGTGTTCCGCCGCACCAAGACCGAGCCCGAGGTCGCTGCCGAGCTTCCCGATCGCATCGACGAGCTCGACCACTGCAGCATGACCCCCGAACAGATCGGGCTCTACCAGGCGGTGCTCGACAACCTGGTGGCCTCCACCGAGTCCGCGGAGGGCGAAGGTCCGAAGCAGGGCGCCATCCTCGCCGCGATCACCGCGCTCAAGCAGATCTGCAACCACCCGGTGGCCTACCGCGACGACGGCGGGCCCCTCGAGGGTCGGTCGGGCAAGCTCGCCCGCCTCGAGGAGATCGTCGACCTCGTCTACGCCGCCGACGAGAAGGTGCTCGTCTTCACCCACTTCGCCCGGTGGGGCGAGCGGCTGGCCGACCACCTCACCGAGCGGTTCGGCATTCCCGTGGCCTGCTACCACGGCGGGCTCTCGCGAACCGAGCGCGACCGCATCATCAAGGAGTTCCAGGAGAGCGAGGGGCCGGGAGCCCTCGTGCTCTCGCTCAAGGCCGGCGGCACGGGGCTCAACCTCACCGCCGCGAGCCACGTGGTGCTCTACGACCGCTGGTGGAACCCGGCCGTCGAGGACCAGGCGCGCGACCGGGCGTGGCGCATCGGACAGACCCGCACCGTCATCTCGCACCGGCTCGTCTGCCCCGGCACCGTCGACGAACGGGTGGAAGAGGTCGTCGCCGGGAAGCGCCACATCGCCGACATGGTGCTGCCGAAGTCCTCCTCCCTCGCCGACCTCGACGCCGAGCAGCTCCGTACCGCCCTCGGCCTCCGTGTCGACGAGCTGCTCACCGAGGAGCACCCCACGGCGGCCATCGAGCTCTCACCGCCCGATTCGCTCGACACCCTCGACGACCCGGCGACCGAGGGCGAGCCCGACCGACTCGAGGAGGTGCCCGTCCCGTGAGCCCCCGCCGTCGCAGCAAGAAGCGCTCGGGCCGCAACCGATCCGCACAACAGCCGGTCGAGTTCTGGAAGGCGGTGCCCGAACCCGACCCGCCGCGCCCGATCACCCCGGTCTCGGATCCCACCGCCGTCATCCGCTCGCTCGGCAACCCTCCGCTCGCCGGCCAGGCGGAGAACGCCACCCGCCACCTCGTCGTCGCCGTCACCCGGGCGGCACAGGTGGCCACCCAGGGTCTCGCCGCGCCGAACGGGCTGCTCGCCGACGACCTCGACGACTGACGATCCCGGCCCGGCGATGCGGTCTCGCGCACGGTAGGCTCCGCGACATCAGTCACGACCCCTGGAGGTTGCGGTGGAGCGCGAGCGTGACGAGTCCACCACGGGACGCGGGGAGGACCCCCCGATCGAGCGGCGGCAGACACCACGCCTGCGCGTCACCCTCGATGCCCGATTGCGCCGTCTCGGCCGTTCGAGCGACGACGGCGAGACCACCACGATCGACGTGTCCCAGGGCGGTGCCCGGGTGCACGCCCCCGCCCAGATCGGGGTCGGCGACGTCGTCGAGCTGACGATCGGCACCCCTCACGGCATCGAGGTCGCGCTCCAGGGGCTCGTCGTCTCGCTGAGCGACGACGCCGGCTCGCACCACGCCCACGTCGCGTTCGACTCGCTCTCCGCGTCGGCGGCCGACCTGCTCACCGAGATGCTGAAGGAGCAGGCCGAGTGGTCGGCGGCGGAGGCCGCCGCCGACCCGGCAGCGGGAGCGGGGGTGGCCCCGCCCGACACCGCGACGCTCAGCTGAACATCAGGCGGGTGATCCAGTCGGCGACCACCGCCGGCTTCTCGCCGCCCTCGACCTCGATCGTGTAGGTCTTGGTGATCTGGACGCTGTTGCCCTTCAGCTCGACCGACTTCACGACGCTGTGCGCCCGGATCCGCGAGCCGACCTTCACCGGGCTCACGAACCGCACCTTGTCGAAGCCGTAGTTCATCCCCATCATGAGACCCTCGAGCGGTCCCCCGCCCCCGTCGCCGCTCGGGCGGATGCTGCTCGCCAGATGGGTGAGCATCGAGAGGGTGAGGAACCCGTGGGCGATCGTGCCGCCGAAGATCGGCGCGGCGCGCTCGGGGTCGACGTGGATGAACTGGTGGTCGTGGGTGGCGTCGGCGAACTGGTTCACCAACTCCTGGGTCACCTCGAACCATTCACCGTGGCCCTCGTCGGTGCCCTCGGTGGCCTTCAGACGCTCGTACGCAGCCTCGGCATTGCTCGACATCGATGGTCCCTTCTCGTCGATCGAACGTTCTCCGCACGCTACACAGCGGCGCGCGAACAAGCGAGATCACGGCGGCGGGGTCGCACCGCCCACGAGGTCGACGCGTTCGAGGGTGGTCCAGCCGTCGTCAGCGGTGGCGACGAGGTGCAGTGCGCCGACGCGGAACTCCATCGCCGGGTCGGTGCCGCCCAGCTCGGCGGCGGCCTCTCGGGCCGCTCGCGAGGTGCGGGGATCGGCGATCGTGGCGTGCGGAGCGACCTCGAGAGGACTGAACGGCGGGGCGAGGAGGAACTCCCGCAACCAGGCCCACACCCCGACCGGGTCGTGGACGAGGTGGTGGACCCCGAGGCGTGGCCTGCCGCGGTGCGCGACGACCTCGCCGAGCACGAGCGGGAAGGGCGGGGTGCGGACGCCGGCGGCGACGAGCCGGGCACGGAGCAGATCGGCGTGGGGCGCCTCGGTCGGGTACACCACCGTGACGTGAGCGGGTGCCTGCTCGGCCATCAGCGGGTCGAAGCGCCGCCGCGCCGCGTCGAGGTGCTCGCCGGCCGCCCCGCCGACGAGGGCGATCACGCGGAGGTCGGCCCGATCCGACATGGGCCACAGGTTGGCACGCCCCGACGGGGTGCGGGATCAGGCGCTGTCGGTGCCCCGTCGCCCGGTCGCGAGGAGGTGGATGAGGTCGGTCACCTCGGCCCGGGGCACTGGCCGGGAGAAGAGGTATCCCTGGGCACGGGGGACGCCGAGTGCGGTCAGGATGCGTGCCTGTTCGGCGGTCTCGACCCCCTCGGCGACGACCGGCAGCCCGAGGGCGCCTGCGAGGGCGACGATCGCCTCGATCATCGCCGTGCTCTCCTCGTCGAGGGCCGCGACGAACTCCCGGTCGACCTTGATGGTGTCGACGGGCAGCCGGTGGAGGTGGGCGAGGGACGAGTAGCCGGTGCCGAAGTCGTCGATGGCGATCGACGGGCCGAGCGACTTGAGCGCCCCGAGGATGTCGAGCGACATCGTCGGGTCGGTCATCACCGCCGACTCGGTGAGCTCGAGGTGCAGCGCACTGCCCGGGAGGCCGTGCACCGCGAGGGCGTCGGCGACGTGGTGGGCGATCTCGGGCTCGGTGAGGTCCTTGGCCGACATGTTCACCGCGACGAAGAGGTCACCGCATCCGGGCATCGCCCGCCACGCGGCGAGCGGCTCGAGCGCCCGCTCGAGGATGCGACGGGCGAGCGCAGTGATGAGGCCCACCTCCTCGGCGACCGGCACGAAGTCCGACGGCGGGACGACGCCCAGCTCCGGGTGGGTCCAGCGGGCGAGAGCTTCGAGGCCGACGACGCGGCCGTCGACGAGATCGACGATCGGCTGGAAGTAGACGGTCAGCTCGTCGCTGTTCGCGTCGATGGCCCGGCGGAGCGCAGCGGCGATGCCGATGCGCCGCTGCGTGCCGTCGCGCATCTCCCGGTCGAGGCGCTCGGCGCGGTTCTTGCCGTTCCGCTTGGCGTGGGCGAGGGCGATGTCGGCGTCGCGCACCAGGCTCTCGACGTCGAGCTCGTGACCCTCGGCGTTCTCCTCGGGCCACACGATGCCGAGGCTCGCCGTGACGACGGTGTCGGTGCCGGCGAGGTCGATCGGCTGACGGATCGCGTCGAGCACCCGGTCGGCCACACGATCGACCACGGCGCGGTCGGGCACGTAGGGGAGGAGGATGACGAACTCGTCGCCGCCGAAGCGCACGACCACGTCGCTCGACCGGGCACACCGGCGGAGTCGGTCGGCGACCACGGTGAGCAGCTCGTCGCCCGCGGTGTGCCCGAGCGAGTCGTTGACGTCCTTGAAGTCATCGAGGTCGATGAAGAGCACGGCAGGGTGGCCGCGGTCGTCGGCGAGTGCCCGCTCGAGGTGCTGCCAGAGCGCCGTGCGGTTCGCGAGGCCCGTGAGGGGGTCGGTGAGGGCCTGGGCGACGAGGGCCTCGTTCAGGTCGAGGGAGTCGGTGACGTCGTCCACCGTCGCCATGAACCCGATGTCGCGCCCGCTCGCCGGCGACACCGGTGAGAGGTGGATCTCGACGCGCCGGGTCCCGTCGGGGTGCTGCACCCGCGCACCGAGGTGCCGATCGGCGTACTCGGTGAGGACCTCGGAGATCGCCTCCTCCACGGCGAGGGCGTCGGTGGGATCGAGGCGGTCGAGCCACCCGAACCCGAGCAACTCCTCGGACGGGGCGCCGAAGATCTCCGTCGCACGCTCGTTCGCGAAGTCGATCCGCATCCCGTACTCCGAGGAGAGGATGCCGGTCGACACGCTCGTGGCCAGCTGCTCGAAGCGGTCCTCGAAGGCGCGGAGACGCACCGCCTGGCGGTACTCCTCCCCGAGCGGTCGGACGGTCACCACGAGCCGTTCGAGACTGTTCGGCGTCGCCCTGACCGTGACCGAGACGGGGGTGCCGACGCCGACGGCGCTGCGCGCGACGCCGGTCACCTCCACCGGCGCGACACGTCCGGCGGCGGCCGCCCGACGCGCGCGGTCGACGTGGCCCTCGTGGCCGCCGGGGAGATCGAGGACCTCCCAGCACGACCGGTCGGCGAGATCGGTGCCGAGCAGTTCGCGGGCGGCGCGGTTGCAGAGCGACACCGCGCCGTCGAGACCGACGACGATGACGCCGAACGGGATGAGATCGAGGACCGCGGCGTCCGGACCCGCGAGGACGTGGTCGGTGGACGTCATCGACTCAGCCCGCCGTCAGGACCGCGGAGAGGGCTGCCGCCTCGTGCTGCACCCGGGCGATGATCCGCTCGAGACCGTCGCCGTCGATGCCGTCGAGTGACAGCACCATGCGGGCCGCGTCGGACTTCGCGACGCTGAGGGTCCCTTCGGCGAGGTTCGCGATGAGCTCTGCTGCGATCAGGCACCGCGTGAGGGCCGATTCGCGCGGGCTGAGGCTGTGGTGGTGGGCGGCGATCGCCTCGCAGAAGGGCGCAGGGAACTTCCAGGCCTCGAGGACCCGGGCGCCGGCCTCGGCGTGGGTGATGCCGAGCAGGTCGAGCTCCCGCTGGGGGGTCGGGCGGGCGCCGAGTTGGGACCAGGCGGCGGGGGCGGCCCGTTGGAGCAGCGCTTCGCCGAGGTCGTGCATGAGGCCGAGGGCGAAGGCGTCCGATCCCGGCACCCCGTACCGGCCGGCGACGAGCTGGGCGGCGTTGGCGACCGCCGCGGCGTGGGACCAGAAGTCGCCGTCGACGGCGGTCTCCTCGTCGCTCAGGCCGCAGGCGGCCGAGGCGGCGAGGGAACGGACGGTGGCGAAGCCGAGGGCGGCGATCGCCCGCGGCACGTTCGTCACCGGGGTCCGCAGGCTGTAGAACGCCGAGTTCGAGATGCGGATGAGCCGGGCCGACAGGAGCGGGTCGAGCTCGACGGTCTTCGCGAGGCGGGCGAGGTCGGACGAGGGGTCGTCGACCAGCCACAGGACCCGCAGGGCGACGGTGGGGTGCGAGGGCAGCTCCTCCATGGCCCGCAACAGCGACTCGATCTGCTCGTTGCGCGCCACCTCGGCGGCGTCGGGCTCGTCGGCCGCGGCGTCGGGGGCCGCCGGGGACACCGGGGGCTGCGGCAACGTGTGCGGGGTGTCGAGGTCGTAGGGGTGGCCGTGCACGCCCAGCACATCGGCGCCCGGACCACCTACATGAGGCTCCCGCGTGGGTCCGACGACTCATTCTCGACGACGGCGGACCGACCCGCTCCGAGCGGCCCCTGACCGACGCGCTCGAGGACGTCGGACTCCGGGAGCGGGCGGGCGAAGTGGAATCCCTGGCCATAGGTGCAGCCGAGACTGCGCAGGTAGTCGACCTGGTGGCCGTGCTCGACACCCTCGGCGACGGTTGCGAGTCCGAGGGTGGCCGCGAGGTCGACCAGGCCCTGGACGATCGGGGGTGGAGGGGCCTCCGCGGTGATCCCGTTGATGAACGACCGGTCGATCTTCAAGACGTCGACCGGCAGGTGCTGGAGGTAGGAGAGCGACGAGTACCCGGTGCCGAAGTCGTCGATCGCGACCTGGACCCCGAGCTCACGGATCTCGCCCAGGCGCCGGGCGGCGAGCTCGGGGTCGGTCACCACGGCGCTCTCGGTGATCTCGACGGTCAGATCGCCGGGGGCCATCCCGCTCTCGGCCACGGCGAGGCCGATCGTCGGGACGAGCGTGTTGCTGACGAGCTGCCGGGCCGACACGTTGACGCTCACCTCGAGGTCGTGGCCGAGGGTCGCGCGCCATCCCGCGGCCGCGGTGCAGGCTCGACGGATCACCCACTCCCCGATCGGCACGATCATCCCGTTCTGCTCGGCGAGTCCGATGAAGCGGTCGGGGGGCACCAGCCCGACGACGGGGTGGATCCACCGGATGAGCGCCTCGACGCCGGCCACCTTCCCCGTCCGCAGCTCGACGAGGGGTTGGTAGTGCAGGACGAGCTCGTCCCGCTCCAGGGCGACGAGCAGGTCGGCTTCGATCCGCAGGCGGTCGAGCGCCGCGTCGCGCATCGCGGGCTCGAACAACGTGACGTGTCCCCGTCCCGCAGCCTTCGCGTGGGAGAGCGCCACCGCCGCGTCGCGCAGGAGCTCGTCGGCGTCCGCCGCGGGGTCAGAGGCGACGGCCACGCCGATCGAGGTGCCGATGATGACCGAGGTCCCGCTGATCCGGTAGGGCTCGTCGAGCCGCGCGGTGATCCGGCGGGCCATCGCCAGGGCTTCGTCGGGCCCCTCGTGGGCCTGGGCGATCAGGACCGCGAACTGGTCGCCGCCGAGGCGCGCCACCGTGTCGCCCGCCCGGACGACCGCGAGGAGGCGTTGGTGCACCTGGCGGAGCAACAGGTCGCCACCGTCGTGTCCGAGCCGCTCGTTGACGCCGCTGAAGTCGTCGAGGTCGAGCAGGACCAGCGCGCTCGTCCCCCCGGCCCGGGAGCGCCGTCGGTTCGCGGCGAGCACCTGGTCGGTGAGGAGCGCCCGGTTCGCCGCCCCGGTGACGGGGTCGTGGAAGGCCTGGTGGCGGAGCTGCTCCTCGGCGACGCGACGGTCGGTGACGTCGTGGAGGTTGACGATGAGGACGCCGACGTCGGGATCCTCGAGCAGGTTGGTGGCCCGCACCTCGAGCCACCGCTCCTCCCCGTCGTCGTTCACGATCGGGACCTCGGCGCGGAACCGGGCGCCGGGGCGGGACAGCACGTCGTCGAGCCTGCGCATCGCGCTGTCGCGCACGTCGGGGTGCACGCGCCGCAGCAGGTGGCGTCCGACCGGATCGGCGTTCGGATCTCCGATCACCTCGCCGTAGCCCGGGCTGGCCTCGACGACGACGCCGGCGCGGTCGACGAGGATCGTCGCGTCGGCGGTGCTCTCGGCCAGCACCCGGTGACGTCGTTCGGCCCGTTCGAGAGCTTCGCGTGCGGTGTGGAACCCGGCCACGGGGCGAGTCACCCGCCCGGCGAGCACGACGCCCACGAGCACCAGGGACGGCCCGACGAGAGCGGGGAAGTGGCCCGCGGTTCCGTCGCCGCGGATGATCGCCAGGCCGATCGCGACGAGTGCGGTCGCGGCGAGCACGAGGAGGACGAGGTCGACCACCCGGGCGCGCTGGTGCGAGCTGGTGGTGCGGGTCCTCATGGTGCGGAGATCGGCCGCGGTCGGGGGTGGAGTGACCCCTGTCGCCCTCAATGAGCCGCCCGGCCCAAAGTTGGGACGGGCTCAGACGGGCGCGTCCACGCGCCGCCACTCGGCCGGCGCAGGGCCCAGCGCGTCGTGGAGGTCGGCGACGAGGTCGTCGCGGATCGCCCGGTGGGCAGGGTCGTCCCAGAGGTTGGTGCGCTGCAGCGGATCGTCGGCGAGGTGGTAGAGCTCGCCCTCGCTGCCGTCGTGGACCGTTCCCGGCGCATAGCTCGTGCAGACCCATCCGTCGCGGGTGATCGTCGCGAGGTGCATCTCGACCCCGAATCGGACGCTGTCCCACACGGTGGTGACCCGCTCGAATCCCCGTGACTCGGCGTCGGAGTCGTCGACGGGCAGCGCCCGCCCCTCCATCCACGGCTCGGGGCCGAGCCCGGCGATCGCGCACCAAGTGGGCGCGAGGTCGACGAGACCGACCGGCTTGGTCACGACCGCCGGCGCGACACCGGCCGAGGGCGCGGGTCGCCAGACGAGGGGCAGGCGCATCAGCGCGTCGACGTGGTACGGACCCTTGAAGAGCAGCCCGAAGTCGCCCTGCAGCTCGCCGTGATCGGTGGTGAAGATGACGTCGACCTCGTCGTCCCACCCACGGGCCGCGATCGCTGCGAGCACCCGGCCGAGCGCCTCGTCGATGAGCTCGCACTCGATGGCGTTGCGGGCGTTGACCTCACGGACCTGGTCGGGGGTGAGGGTGGCGGGGACCCATCGGGCCGGCGCCTCGTAGTTCGACACCAGCGAGCCGTCGTACCAGAGCCGCCAGTGGCGGGGCTTGCCCTCGAGGAGCCGCTCGCGTTCGGCGGGACGCTCGGGGTAGCCGGGCGGCAGCGGGACGTCGCGCCAGTCGATGCGCCCGAGCTCCCCCGCCGGCGGATCCCAGGGATGGTGGGGATCGGGGAAGCTCATCCAGCAGAACCAGTCGTCGTCCGCGTCGAGCGAGTCGAGCCACGCGATGGTGCGGTCGGCGACCCAGTCGGTGTGGTACCACTCGCGCGGGATCGGATTGTCCTTCACCTGCGGTGCTCCGGTCGCACCGCCGCCCTCCGCGTTCACCTCGAGCTCGGAGTCGAGGGTGGCGTAGAAGCCGGCGATGGCCTCGGGATGCTCGTCGTGGAGCCACCGCGCGTAGTGCAGCTGGCCGGCCGCGCTGTGGGTGGCGAACTCGAGGTGTTCGAAGCCCCGATGGGGGCCGAGCGACCCGTCGAACCAGGGGGCGTCGACGGTGGGACGGCCGGCGCGGGCGAGGGTGTTCTCGGTGAAGCGGCCGAACGGGTCGAGGAAGGGTTCGAAGTGCGGCTTGCCGACCAGGGCAGTGCGGTAGCCGGCGCGGTGGAGCACCGCTGCGGTCGACGGGGCGTCGACGGGGAGCGCGACGCCGTTCATCCACACGCCATGGGTGCGGGGGTGCTGGCCGGTGAGCATCGTGGACCGCGAGGGCATGCAGACGACCGACTGCGGCACCGCCCGTTCGTAGCGGATGCCCTCCGCGGCGAGGCGGTCGACCACGGGGGTGCGGGCGAGCGTGCCGCCGTTGCATCCCAGGGTGTCGTACCGCTGCTGGTCGGTGGTGACGAAGAGGATCTTCCGTCCCATCAGCGTGATCCTTCCGCGGGGGTGGGGGTTGCTGGGGATGCCGGCCGGCGAGCGGCGTCGACCGCGGGGCCGGAGCCGGTTTCGACCTGACGCCGGAGCTCCTCGAGCGCACCGGCCGCTCCCCCACCGAGGACCAGCGCGAGGGCGGCGGGATCGACGTCCTGGGCGTAGGTGACGAGCGAGGTGTCGTCGCCGAGGTCGATGACGTCGATGGTGGCGAGGTGTTCCCGGAACAGCGGGCCATCGATCCGGTACTGGAAGCGCCGTTGGAGGGGATCGTCGGTGAGGATCGTCTCGACCATGGTGGCGCCGGTGCCGACGGTGATCTCACGGCGGCGGCCCTCGACGGTGCAGTCGTCGATGCCGGGGAACCACAGGTGGAGCAGCTCGGGTCGCCCGACCACCGCCCACACTTCCGCGGCCGGGCGTGCGATGCGGACGTGGTGGCGGACGCTACCCCGCATCGGTGGACTCCTCGGCGTCGGCGTCGGCGGCTCCCCCTGCGAGGAGCCGCTCGAGCGCGTCGGTCATCGTGCGGGTGGCCGTGGCGCGGTCGAAGCCGTGGTCGCGGCGGTACGCGTCGTAGGCCTCGAACGAGGTGACGACGTCGACGGCCGCGAGCCGACGCGCCCTCGCGTCGCCCGTTCCGAGCTCGGGGCCGAAGGCGGTCTCGACGTGGCTCGCCATGACCTGGCGGATCCGTCGGAGCTCGTCGGCGACGAGCGGCTGGAACGGGGCGCGCAGACGTGCGACCCGGCCGACGTTGCCCATCACCTCGAGCAGTTCGATGCGGTGGGCGACGAAGCGTTCGATGCGCTCGGGCAATGGGAGCTCGGGCGCGACGGTGTCGGCCATGAGCGGGGCGAGCCGCTCGCGCTGGCGGGCCACCGCGGCGCGGACGAGGTCGTCGAGGTCGTCGAAGTAGCGGAACACCGACCGGGCCGAGAGGCCCGCGGTGTCGGCGATCTCGGCGATCGTGGGCTCGAGGTGACCGAGGTCGATGAGGCGGAGGAGGGCGTCGACGACGGCCTCCCGGTTGCGCGCCCGGCGACGGTGCCGGCCGTCGGTGTCGGAGTGCACGTCGAGGTCGACGGCGGCGTTCCCGCTCATGGACGCAGAGTATCAATTGACATAGGGAGTGACAAGAGTTCGACCCTGCGGTATCGTCGAGCCGGCGAACGGTCAGAGGTCCGAGAGGGAGGTCGCCATGAGCACGATGACAGGACAGGAGCTGCTGCTCGACTCGCTCCGTCGGCGCATGCGGGCGATGCACTCGCTCTACTACGACGCGGTGGCGACGATGGACCTCCACCACGTCAACCACTTCGAGCGCGAGGGCGTCCTCCCCATCGCCTTCAGCCTGTTCCACTACACGAACATGCAGGACGTCTCGTTCATGGCCATCTCCGGGCAGCCGCCCCTCTGGTCCGACGACTGGCAGGCGCGGGTGCAGATGGCCATCGACGACCACGGCAAGGAGCGTCCGGTCTCGGACATGATCCACCAGCGCATCGGCGACTACGAGGCGTTCAAGGAGTACCAGCGGGCCGTGTTCGGTCGCACCGAGGCGTGGCTCGAGGAGCTCGACCCGGCCGAGCTCGACCGGGTCATCGTCGCTCGACCCCTCCCGCCGGTGGTGGCCAACACGTACAGCGCGAGGGTCGCGGGCGACGCCGGCATCACGGTGCTCGACGCCATCGAGTGCTGGATCTACCAGCACGGCCTCCGACACATGGGCGAGATCGAGCTGGCGCGGGGGCTCGTCGGCCTCGGCGGCATGACGAGCTGAGACACCCCACTGCTACGATCCCGCCACCGACGCCACG
This sequence comes from uncultured Iamiaceae bacterium, assembly GCA_964488835.1. Classification (GTDB taxonomy): domain Bacteria; phylum Actinomycetota; class Acidimicrobiia; order Acidimicrobiales; family SKKL01; genus SKKL01. The sequence continues at coordinate 19,213 of CAZAVX010000012.1, forward strand.
ACACCTGAGGGGGACCCCATGAGCGCCGACGGCACCTGGAACGTCCGCATCGAGTCACCGATGGGAGCGCAGGACGCCCAGCTCGTGCTCGCCACCGAGGGAGCCACCCTGACCGGCAGGATGACGAGCCCCCAAGGCGAGATCGACATCACCGACGGCACCGTCGACGGCGACTCGCTCGCCTGGAAGGCGGCGCTCACCCAGCCGATGCCCATCACCCTCGAGTTCACCGCCACGGTGAGCGGCGACTCGATCTCGGGCACCACCACGCTCGGGTCGTTCGGCAGCGCGACCTTCGCCGGCTCCCGCGCCTGACCACGGCCGCTGCTCGCGCCGTTGCCGCGCGTTCAGCGAAGGACGGCCAGTACCGGGAGGTGGTCCGAGGCGGTGCTCGGGTGCACGGCCGTCTCGACGGCTTCGAGGTCGTCGGAGTGGAGGATCCAGTCGATGCGGGCCGCCGGGCGATGGGCCGGATAGGTGTGGCCAGGACCGTCGGCGGGGTCCCACGCCGACACCAACCCGCTCGCGGCCAGACGGCGGGCGGCGGCCGAGTGCGGTGAGGTGTTGAGGTCCGCGGCGATCACCGTGCGCGGGCGACCCGCCCACAGCTCGACGAGCGCGTCGACCCGGCCGAGACGGCGCGCGACGGTGCCGTCGGGTGGGAGGTGCGCGCCCACGACCCGGATCGGTTCGCGGCCCGGCACGTCGACCAGCACCGAGATCGCCCCCCTCGCGAGGGCCGTCCCCTCGCGATCGAAGCGCACCTCCTCCACGCCGAGGATCGGGTGGCGGCTCACCACCGCGTTGCCGTGCAACGCGCCGGGAACGGCTGGCTGGAACGCCGCGTACGGCATTTCGAGCTCGCGCTGGAGCCAGCCGACCATGTCGACACCGCCGGCCAGCCACTGACCCCGGGGCACCTCCTGGAGCGACACCACGTCGGGTTCGAGCTCGGCCAGCGTGGCGGCGACCTCCGCGACGTTCGGCCGGCCGTCGGCACCGAAGGCGAGGGCCACGTTGTAGGTGACGACCCGGACGCCGTCGCCGCTCGCGGCTGCCACCCGGGCCCCACCTGCCAACCAGCCCGAGAGCACGAGGGCCGCGGCGGGGACCGCGAGCACCCCGAGCAGCGAGGCGAGCTCGACGAGGCCGGGGCGGTGCGCCGCCGGACGGACCTCACACCAGCCGAGCACCGCGGTGAGGGCAGCCATCGCGCCGAGGGCGACCAGGATCGTCGGCGGGGGGATCGCGAGCCCGGCGACTCCCCGACCGTCGCCGATCGTCAACCCGGCGGCGACGAGCGCCATGCCCCCGAGGAGGGCGACGACGGGGCCGCGCCGCCGACCGGTGCCCACCCCGCGTGCGACGAGGAGCGTGAGGGTGACGGCCACCCCGATGTGGGCGACGACGAGCACCGGCGCCCACCACCATCCGGGCGCGTCGTCGGCGAGCACGGCGGCGGCGATCGCGAGCCCACCCACACCGGCCACGGTGGACCAGGGCCCGCCCGGATGGCGGGCGGTGAGCACCGACGCGGCCATGCCCGACGCCGCGCCGGCGAGCACCACGACGGCGGCCGCGAGCCACCCGCTCGACAGGACGTGCGCGACCCACCCGAGCGCCCCGAGGTGGTGTGCCTCGACGACGAGGACCACACCGATCACGGTGAGCGGCAGCGAGGAACGGAGCGACCGGCCGAGGACGAAGACCTCGCGGCGCGAGCGATGGATCGCCAGGGCCACCAGCCAGGCACCCATCACCGCGACCCCGAGGAGCGCGGCCGGCGTGTCGAACCAGATGAGGGAGCGGGTGCCGAGCGCCACCTGCAGCGCGAGGTCGACGGCCACCCCCGCGAGCACACCGGTGCCGAACATCGGCAACCCGAGCGTGGCGAGGAGGGCGACGAGGGCGAGGGCACCGGCCAGCGCGCCGGCGGCCAGGACGAGTCGGAGGTCGGACTCGACGAGCTGGGCGCCCCCGCGGCCGAACGCCACGGCCGCAGCCGTCGCGACGAGGAGGCGCCGGGTGTCGCCCGCGACGAGGAGCACCAGGAGCACCGCGGCACCCGCGAACGGCGCGAGGTAGAGCGTCGACCAGGGAACCGAGCCGAGGTCGCGCGTGCCCGGGTGCCAGGCGGCGAGGGCGGGATAGGCGCGGAGCAGTTCGAGGGTGATGGTGACCAGCACGGCGACCAGCGCGGTCATCGAGCCGGGCCGACCGGCGCGCAGCCCGATCGGTTCCGGGCGCGCCGCGACCTCGCGGCTCGGCGACTCGAGGTCGCGCGCGACGAGGGTCAGGTCAGGGCGCACGTCTCCGAGCCTGCCACGTCGCGCCGCGGGACCCGACTCGAGTGGCCCGATGTCGCGCGATCGCAACATCCGCCCGCGAGATCTGGTCCGAGCGCCTCAGATCGCGCGCCCCCCGGCCGATGACACCCCTCGATGTCCACCACAGTCCTGGTCGCCGGGCCTCCGGGGTGGCTCGCTGCGTTCGACGCGCGGGTCGACGGAGACGGCCGCTTCGACACCGTCCGCCGAATCGAGAGTCCCACCGATGCGCTCGCCACCGCCTCCGAGTGCGTCCAGTACTGCGCGGTCGTCGATGCCGCAGCGCCGGACGGGCTCGAGGTGATCGAGCGCCTCGTCGAGCGTGATGCGGACGCGATGATCGTGGCCTCGGTCCCTGCCGGTGACCGAGCCCTCGGGATGAAGGCCCTGCGGACCGGCGCGCAGGACTTCGTCGAGAGCCCGGTGGACGGGGACCCCGACGTCGATGCACTGCTGTTCGCGCTCGATCGGGCGATCGAGCGATCGAGTCGCGTCATCCGACGTCTGCGGGAACACCGTCGCATGTCGAAGGTGCTCGAGCACGCCGGCGAGGGCTATCTCGTGCTCGACCCTGCCGGGAGGGTCCTCGTGGCCAGCCCCTCGCTCGAGCGGATCTGGCCCGACGGCTTCGACCACCTCGAGACCATCTTCGACACCCTGCACCCCGACGACCGGGCCCAGGCCGCTCGGCTCGGCGTCGCCGCCCAGGCCGAACCGGGGACCGTCGCGATCGGCGAGGTGCGGGCGATCGACAGCTCGGGTCGGGAGGTGTGGTTCGAGATCCGCATCAACGACCAGAGCGCCGATCCGGCGATCGGCGGGCTCATCACCAACGTCCGCGACATCACCGATCGGGTGCGCTCCGAGCAGGAGCGGCACCGGGCCGAGTCGTGGTTCCGCCTCGGCTTCGAGCACACCTCGGTCGGCCTGGCGATGGCGTCGCCCGACGGGCGGCTCACCCAGGTCAACGAGTCGTTCTCCACGATGTTGGGGCGCCCCGCCGACGAGCTGCTCGGACGACGGCTCGAGGAGCTCGCGGCACCGGACGGTCCGGCGCTCGGCCACCTCACCGAACGGATCGTGTCGGGCGCCGAGCCCTCGACCCAGGTCGAGGTGCCCTTCGTGCGGCCCGACGGTGCGACGGTCTGGCTCCTCACCACGACGATCCACGTCCCGGCCGGTGACGGCACCTCCGCCTACCTGTTCTCCCAATTCCAGGACATCACCGACCAGAAGGCCTCACAGGAGGCCCTCACCCACCAGGCCACCCACGACGCGCTGACCGGACTGCCGAACCGCGCCCTCCTCGAGGAGCGACTCGCCGAGGCGCTCGCCGTCGACGCTCGACCGCCGACGGTCCTCTTCGTCGACATCGACAACTTCAAGGACATCAACGACGGACTCGGCCACTCGGCCGGCGACCAGATCCTCGCGACGCTCGCCGATCGCCTCCGCCGGTCGGTGCGGGCCGACGACACCCCGGCGCGGTTCGGCGGCGACGCCTACGCCGTGGTGCTGCGGGGCCTGCCGAGCGCCGACGCCGCCCTCGACCGGGCCGCCCGGATCCAGGACGCGCTCGGCGCACCGCTCGTCCTCGACGGCGAGTCCCACGTCGTGACGGTGAGCATCGGCATCGCGACGGGCGGACCGGGATCGACCGCCGAGTCGGTGCTCCGCGACGCCGACGCCGCGCTCAACCAGGCGAAGGCGGTCGGCCGCGAGCGGATCGAGCTCTTCAACACCGCGATGCGGGCCCGTGCCGAGCACCGGCTCCGCACCGCCACCCGCATGCGCCACGCGCTCGACGCGGGGCACTTCCACGTCGCCTACCAACCGTTCCTCACCGTCGGGGACGACCGGGTGGTGGGCATGGAGGCCCTCTTGCGCTGGACCGACCCCGAGCACGGCCCGGTGAGCCCCGCGGAGTTCATCCCCGTCGCAGAGCAGACCGGCCTCATCGTCCAGCTCGGCGCGTGGGCGCTCGACGAGGCCCTCCGCCAGCTCGGCGAGTGGCGCGACACCCAGCCCTGGGGGCGGGGGCTGCTCCTCTCGGTGAACCTCTCGGCCCGTCAGCTGGCGGTCGACGGACTCGTCGACTCGGTGCACCGGAGCATCGTCGCGAACGGCATCGACGCCGGCGCCCTGTGCCTCGAGATCACCGAGACGGCGGTCATGTCCGACATCGAGACCTCGATCGGCCTGATGCGCATGATGCGGAGCCTCGGGGTCGAACTGAGCGTCGACGACTTCGGCACCGGCTACTCGTCGCTCAACTACCTGAAGAGCCTGCCGCTCACGACGCTGAAGATCGACCGTTCGTTCATCGACGGGCTCGGCCAGGACCCCCACGACACCTCGATCGTCGAGGCGATCGTCGCCCTCGGACGTGCACTCGGGATGCGGGTGCACGCCGAGGGGGTCGAACGGTGCGACCAGCTCGAGGAATTGCGGCGGATCGGGTGTGACGAGGCGCAGGGCTGGCTGTGGGCACCGGCGATGCCGCCCCGCGAGTTCGAGGGGTGGATGGCCGAGCGCAGCCCGGCCGTGGCTACTCCTCGAGCGTGATGGCGAACTCGGGGCAGTTGTCGGCCGCGAGGCGAGCGGCGTCGTGCTGGGCCTCGGGCACCTCGCCGGTGACCTTCAGGACCGCGTAGCCCTCGTCGTCGCTCTCGAAGAGCTCGGGGGCCAGCGCGTAGCAGCGGCCGTGGCCCTGGCAGGCGTCGGAGTCGAGCTTGATGATCATCACGAGACCTCCGCGGTGGAGAGGATGCGAAGCGGCAGCTCGCGGGGCCCACGCACCTGACCGGTGGACCAGCGAACCGCGCCAGGGTCGTCGGTGGCGAGCTCGAAGTCGGGGATGCGGCGCATCCACTCCTCGATGGCCACCCGGAGCTCCATGCGGGCGAGGTTCGACCCGACGCAGCGGTGGATGCCGACGCCGAACGCGAGGTGGCGGTTGCGCTGACGGTCGATGACGAACTCGTCGGCCTGTTCGAACACCTCGGGATCGCGGTTGGCCGCCGGGAACGGCAACAGGACCCAGTCGCGCGCGTTCACCGGGCAGCCGCCGATCTCGGTGCCCTCGGCACCCTCGGCGACGATGCGGGCCATCGTGACCGGGGCGTAGTAGCGGAGGAACTCCTCGAGGGCGAACACCATGACGTCGGGATCCTCGACGAGGCGGCGGCGGTCGTCGGGGTGCTGGGCGAGGTGCCACAGCGACGCACCGATGGCCGACCAGGTGGTGTCGATGCCGGCGATGATGAGCAGTCCGATCGTGCCCTGGATGTGGTCGTCGGTGAGAGGCTGACCGTCGAGCTCGGCGTCGAGGAGGAAGCTGACGAGGTCGTCGCCCCGGACGCCCGAGGCGCGCCGCTCGGCGATGAGGGTGGTGAGGTAGTAGTCGAGGGTCTCCTCGTAGGGGATCTCCTCGGTGGCGAAGGAGCCCGGAGCCTCGAGGACACGGTGGATGAACGTGCGGAACTTGTCGCCGTCCTCGCGTGGGACACCGAGCATCTCGGCGATGACCCGGACCGGGATGTGCTGGGTGTACTGCACCGCGGCGTCGACCTCGGTGGCTCCGCCGGCGAGGATCTCGTCGAGCAGCTCGCGGCACGCGGCACGGGTGGTCTCCTCCCAGCGGTCGATCTCCTTCGGGGAGAACGCGGGGAGCAGCAGGCGACGCGACGGCGAGTGGAACGGCGGGTCGGAGGTGATCGGCGGGGCGTATCCCATCGGGGCGAGGCCCTCGGGCCGGAAGTCGTTGACGATGACGCCCTCGGAGCTGAAGTGATCGGTGTCGCGGGCGACGGCCACGACGTCGTCGTGGCGCACCGGCAGCCACGTGCCGCCGAAGCGGTCGGAGTGGGCGACGGGACACTCGGCCCGCAGCTTCTCCCAGATCTCCGGCGCGTGCTGGGCGTAGTCGGGATGCGTGTGGTCGAAGTCGGTGGCCCAGTCGGTGACTGGAGGCCTCGTCGTCTCGGTCATCGATGTCTCTTTCACTCGGTCCTGGCCCCGGAACGCGCCACTATACGCCGTACAGCCGGGTACGTGGACACCCGCGCCGGGCGGTACGGTCGACCCGTGGACCCCGAGCAGCCCTCCCGCCGACACAGCACCGCGTACGTCGTCGCACCACCCGCAGGGCACGGGCCGGGCCTCCTCGTGCTCCACGGCTGGTGGGGCATGACCGCCTTCGTCCGCCGACTGTGCGACCGTCTGGCCGACGAGGGCTTCGCGGTGATCGCCCCCGACCTGTTCGACGGACGCACCACCGAGTCCCCCGAGGAGGCCCGGGCGATGCTCGCGAGCCTCGACGTCGATCGGGCGACGAGCCAGCTCCTCGCCACCTCGGCCACCCTTCGCGACCTCCCGATCACCGACGACCGTCCGATCGGCGTCGTCGGCTTCTCGATGGGCGCGTCGCTCGGCCTCTGGCTCGCGACGCGGGCACCCGAGCAGGTCGACGCGACTGTCATCTTCTACGGCACCCAGGACATCGATTTCGAGCCCACCCGCTCGGCGATCCTCGGTCACTTCGCCGAGCACGACGAGCTGGTGCCCGACGACGACGTCACACTCCTCGAGGCCCACCTCCGCCTCCTCGACAAAGACGTCGAGTTCCACCGCTACGCGGGCACCGGTCATTGGTTCATGGAGGACGACCGACCCGACGCCTACGACGCCGAGGCCGCCGAGACGGCCTGGGAGCGCACGGTCGCGTTCCTCCGCGAGCACCTCGGCGCCTGATCGCGCCGGCAACAGCTCCCTCACTCCGCCTCACGGCCGAGGACGTGGCGCCACTACTGTCGCGGCCCATGTCCTCCCCCACCCAGTGCGTCGTCACCCTCGACCTCGAAGGTGTGCTCGTCCCCGAGATCTGGATCGCCGTCGCCGAACGCACCGGCATCGACGCGCTGCGGCGCACCACCCGCGACGAGCCGGACTACGACACCCTCATGCGGTACCGACTCGACCTGCTCGACGAGCACGGCCTCGGCATCGCCGAGATCACCGACGTGATCGCCTCACTCCAGCCCCTGCCCGGAGCCGTCGACTTCCTCACCGGGCTGCGGGAGCGCACCCAGGTGGTCATCCTCTCCGACACCTTCGAGGAGTTCGCGCGCCCGCTGATGCGTCAGCTCGGATGGCCCACCCTGCTGTGCCATCGCCTCGAGATCACCGACGGCCGCATCTCCGGCTACCGGCTGCGGATGCCCGACCAGAAGCGGGCGGCGGTCGAGGCCCTCCGCTCGCTCAACTACCGGGTGATCTCGGCCGGCGACTCCTACAACGACACGTCGATGCTGCTCGCCGCCGACGCCGGGTTCCTCATCCACGCGCCCGAGAACGTGCGCGCCGAGTTCCCGCAGCTGCCCGCGGTCGACACGCTCGAGGAGCTCTTCGCGCTGATCACCGCGTCCCTCACCTGAAGGACGCGACCTCCGGCTGGTGTCAGCGGGGGTTGTTGTTGAACAGCCCGAGGCCCGAGAGCTGGTCCTCGGCGTGCTCGGGATCGACCCCGAGGATGCAGGCGATGGCGCGCAGGTCGTCGTTGCGGATGGTGAGCACCCGACCGTTGAAGTCCTGCCGCTGCACCTGGATCGAGGCGAGGAAGCGGGTGAGCATGGCCGCCTCGGGACCCGACAGCTGCTCGAGGCGGGTGAGGTCGATGGTGAACGAGCTGCGGTCGTTGGCCCGGGTGACGAGGTCGAGCACCGAGCCCTCGGTGCCGAAGCCGGTGATGGACTCGTCGCGGGGCAGGAGCTGGTCGACCGGCACGCCGTAGAAGTAGGCGAGCCGCTGGAGCCGGGGCACCGAGATCGCACGCTCGCCGCGCTCGTAGGCACCGAGCACCGACGCCTTGAACTCGAGCTCGGAGGCGGCCTCGACGTCGTGGAGCGACATGCGCTTCTGGCGTCGGATCGCACGGAGCCGCTCCCCAACGGCCCGGCTGTACTCGCTGGAACCTTCGTCGGTCTCGACGAGGTCACTTTCGGTGGTCATCTGCATCGCTCCGCTCCCTCGTGCCGGGCACCCACTGTGTCGCCCTGAGCGCCCGACGGTCCTGGTCACGCGGAGTGTAACCGCGTACCGTGGCAGCATCAATCACCCTCGGTGAAGCCTGTGGCTGCTCAACCACTCTCCGCGCGAAGGGCCGCATACCGAGCGGCGGCGACGACGACGGCGGTCTCCGACCGCAGTACGTGGTCGGCCAGCCCGACCGCGTGCGGGAGGGCGTCGACCTCCTCGGGGCTCCAACCGCCCTCGGGCCCGACGAGGACCAGACGGTGCTCGAGGGAGGGCGCGCCGCCACCGGCGTCGGCCCGCACGACCCCTGCCCGACCGGCGAGCGACGCGACCTGTACGACCCCCTCGACGGCGGGCAGGTGGCAGCGACGACTCTGCATGGCGGCCTCGCGGGCGATCTTCGCGAGCCGCTCGATCTGGCGGACCGCCCGCTCGTCGTCCCAGCGCACGACCGAACGCTCCGAGCGCAGCACGACGAGACGGTCGACGCCGATCTCGGTGGCCTTCTGGACCGCCCACTCCGGTCGGTCGCCCTTCACCGGGACGAAACCGAGGCTCAGCTCGGGCTCACGGCGCCGTTCGACGAGGATCTCACCGTCGGGTTCGACCTCAGTGCCGAAGCGGCAGGCACGCCACCGTCCCGCACCGTCGGAGACGGTGAGCGGGTCGCCCGGCCGGAGGCGCAGCACCCGCTCGAGGTGGTGGCGGTCGGCGTCGGCGAGCGCGGGGGCATCGAGGTCGTCGACGAACACGTGGGGGCCACCGCTGCCGTCGGGCCCTCCGAGCTGGTTGGTGCCGGGCGGGTGCACCGCTTACTTGAACGCCGAGCGGATCTTGGCGAAGAAGCCGTCGTCGGCGGGCGCGACCTCTTCGCCCCGGGACACCGCGAACCGTCGCAGGAGCTCCTCCTCCTCGCGGGAGAGGTCGGTGGGCACGTCGACGACGACCTGCACGATGAGGTCGCCCCGTCCGCGGCCGTCGACGCTCGGAACCCCCCGACCGCGCAGCCGGAACGTGCGGCCGGTCTGGGTGCCCTTCGGGACGACGAGGTCCTCGGTGCCGTCGAGGGTCTCGAAGCGCAGGTGGGCACCGAGCGCCGCCTGGGCCATGGAGACGTGCAGCTCGTGGACGAGGTCGTTGCCGACCCGCTCGAAGCGGTCGTGGGGCAGCACCTCGAGGTGCACGTAGAGATCGCCGGCGCCTCCGCCCCGCGAGCCCACCGCTCCCCGACCGGTGAGCCGGAGCGTCGAGCCCGTGTCGACGCCCGCCGGCACGTCGACGTTGTACTGCTTCTGGACGACGCGGCGCCCGTCGCCCTTGCAGTCGGGGCAGGGCTCGGCGATGACCTCGCCCTGGCCGCCGCAGGCGCCGCACGGTCCGGCGGTGACGACCTGGCCGAGGATCGACTGGCGCATCCGGCGCACCTGGCCGGTGCCTCCACATTCGGCGCAGACGTTGACCCCGGTGCCCGGCTTCGCGCCCGTGGCCTCGCAGGACTCGCACGCCACGGCGGTGCGCACCGACACTTCGGTCTGGCAGCCGAACACCGCCTCTTCGAAGGTGATCTGGGCGACCGCTTCGAGGTCGGGTCCCCGCAGGGGGCCGCTGCGTCGGGCGGTCGCGCCGAACCCCGACGCGGCCGAGCCGAAGAACGCGTCGAAGATGTCGGCGAACCCGCTCGTGTCGAAGGGGCTCCCGCCGCCACCGTTCACCCCGGCGTCGCCGAAGCGGTCGTAGCGGCTGCGTCGCTCGGGGTCGCTCAGCACCTCGTAGGCCCGCGCCACGTCCTTGAACCGCTCGGCGGCCTCCGGATCGGGGTTGGTGTCGGGGTGCAGCTGGCGGGCGAGGCGCCGGTAGGCCTTCTTGATCTCGTCCTGGGTCGCGGTCCGGGAGACCCCGAGGGTGGCGTAGTGGTCCGACATCAGCCCTCGCTCAACCGCTTGCCGAGCCGTTGGGAGACGACCGCGACCGCGGCGAGGGCCTGCGGGTAGTTCATCCGGGTCGGCCCGAGGACGCCGATCGTGCCGACGCCCTCACCGTCGACGGTGTAGGGCGCGACGACGAGGGAGCAGTCGGCGAGCGGCTCGACGCCCGTCTCCGAGCCGATGGCCACACTGAGGCCCCGGTCGAGGACGTCGCGGAGCAGGGTCACGACGACGATCTGCTGCTCGAGGATGGTGAGCACCCGACGGACCGTGTCGACGGCGTCGAAGGAGCTGGCCATCAGCGACGTGCCGCCGACGAACACCGCGTCGGGGTCGTCGCGCTCGTCGAGGAGGCGGCTGGAGGCCGCGTCGACGAGTCGGTCGATCTCGGGACGGCCCGACGGTGCGATCGGACCGACGGAGGCGAGACTCCTGCCCACCAGGTGCTCGCTGAGGTGCGCGCTGGCGGCGGCGAGCTCCTCGTCGTCGGTCTCGGCGGTGAGCTCGAGGGTGTGCTTGTCGATGGCGCCGTTGGAGAGGACGACGACACAGAGCGCGACCCGGGGGGCGAGGCCCACCAGCTGGACCGATCGAACCGTGGCCACCTCGTGGGGTGGGCCCACTACGACCGCCGCCGTCCGGGTGATGCCCGAGAGGAGGCGGCTCGTGTCGGCGAGCATCGCCTCGAGTTCGCCGTGGGCCCGGGCGAAGAACTCGCGGACCTGCTGGGTCTCGGTGGCACCGAGCGGACCGGGTTCGGCGAGGCTGTCGACGAAGAACCGGTAGCCCTTGTCGGTGGGGATGCGCCCCGCGCTGGTGTGCGGCTGGATGAGGTAGCCCTCGGCTTCGAGCGCGGCCATCTCGCTGCGCACCGTGGCCGGGGACACGCCGATGTTCGGGTCCTCGGCGACGTGGCGGGACCCGACCGGCTGTGCCGTGTCGATGTATTCCTCGACCACGGCTCGGAGGATCGAGGCTTTCCGTTCGTCAAGCATGGCGTTCGGGCATCGTTCTCGGGGGTGCGGCGTTCCCTTGACCATCCCTGTCGGCCGCGGTTCGCACTCGATGATACCGAGTGCCAACTCTCCGGCCACGACCGCCCCTGCCCATGCCGACGTCAATCGTCGAGCTTGAGGGCCGAGATGAACGCTTCTTGGGGGATCTCCACCCGCCCGATGCTCTTCATGCGCTTCTTGCCCGCCTTCTGCTTCTGGAGGAGCTTGTTCTTCCGGGTGATGTCGCCGCCGTAGAGCTTCGCGGTGACGTCCTTGCGGTAGGCCTTCACGGTCTGGCGGGCGATGATCTTGCCCCCGATGGCCGCCTGGATCGGCACGTCGAACTGCTGGCGCGGGATGAGCTCCTTGAGCTTCTCGCACATCTTGCGGCCGTAGTCGTAGGCGTTGTCGCGGTGGACGATCATGCTGAACGCGTCGACCGGCTCGCCGTGGAGGAGGATGTCGACCTTCGAGAGCTGGGAGCGGCGGTAGCCGATGGGCTCGTAGTCGAGGCTCGCGTAGCCCTGGGTGCGGCTCTTCAGCTGGTCGAAGAAGTCCATGACGACCTCGGCGAGGGGCAGCTCGTAGACGAGCTCGACCCGCTCGGGCGAGAGGTACTCCATGCCCTTCATCTCGCCCCGCTTCGCCTGGCAGAGCTCCATCACCGTGCCGGTGTAGGTGGAGGGCGTGAGGATCGTGACCTTGAAGTAGGGCTCGTCGATGCCCTCCATCTCGCCCGGGCTCGGCATCTCGCTCGGGTTGTCGATCTCGACGACCTTCCCCCCGGTGAGGTGCACCTGGTAGCCCACCGAGGGAGCGGTGGCGATGAGGGCGAGGTCGAACTCGCGCTCGAGGCGCTCCCGGACGATCTCCATGTGGAGCAGGCCGAGGAACCCGCACCGGAACCCGAAGCCGAGCGCGCCCGAGGTCTCGGGCTGGTAGGTGAAGCTCGAGTCGTTGAGGCGCAGTTTCTCGAGGGCGTCGCGCAGGTCGGCGAAGTCGTCGCCCTCGATGGGATAGAGCCCGCAGAACACCATGGGCTTCGGCTCGCGGTAGCCCTCGAGCGGGGCGGGCGCCGGATTGCTGGCCGTGGTGACCGTCTCACCCGAGCGGGCCTCGCCGACGTCTTTGATACCGGCGATGAGGTAGCCGACCTCGCCGGGGCCGAGCGACGGCACGGCGGTGGGGACCGGCAGGCGAACCCCCACCTCGTTGGCCTCGTGGACGGTGTTGGCCTGCATGAACCGCAGCTTGGCGTCTGCCTCCAGCCGGCCGTTCATCACGCGGATCGACGAGACCACACCGCGGTACTGGTCGAAGTGCGAGTCGAAGATGAGCGCCTGGAGCGGTGCGTCGGGGTCGCCCGTCGGCGCGGGGATCCGCTCGACGACGGCGTCGAGGAGCTCGGGGACCCCGTCGCCGGTCTTCGCGCTGATGCGGAGCACCTCGTCGGCAGGGATGCCGAGCACCCGCTCGATCTCGCCCGCGTAGAGATCGGGGTCGGCGGCGGGTAGGTCGATCTTGTTGAGCGCCGCGACGATCTCGAGGTCGTGTTCGAGCGCGAGGAAGCAGTTCGCGAGGGTCTGGGCCTCGATGCCCTGGCTCGCGTCGACGAGGAGGATGACGCCCTCGCACGCCGCGAGCGATCGGGAGACCTCGTACCCGAAGTCGACGTGCCCCGGGGTGTCGATGAGGTTGATGGTGTGGTCGCGGTAGCCGAGGCGGACGCTCTGGAGCTTGATGGTGATGCCACGCTCGCGCTCGAGGTCCATGTTGTCGAGGTACTGCTCGCGCATCTCCCGGGGGTCGACGGCGCCACAGATCTCGAGGATGCGGTCGGCGAGGGTCGACTTGCCGTGGTCGATGTGGGCGATGATCGACACGTTGCGGATGCGCGACAGGTCCATGGGGGCTTTCGGAGACGGGGTGTGGGCGGCGGGGTGTGACACGAGGGGCGGGCCCGGCTATCATCGCACGGTTCCAGATCGCATCCGCTCGGCACGCCGGGCGGGTGACGACACCGAGAGATCCAGCTGAGGCACCGTGGCCAACATCCAGAGCCAGAAGAAGCGTAACCGTCAGAACGAGAAGCGCCGCCTGCGCAACAAGGCCGTGCGCTCCGAGCTGAAGACCCGCATCAAGCGCGCCGAGCAGGCCGCCGTCGCCGGCGACCACGAGGCCGAGCTGCGGGTCGCCGTCAAGCGCATCGACCAGGCCGCCGCCAAGGGTGTCCTGCACAAGAACGCGGCGAACCGCCAGAAGTCGCGGCTCGCCAAGCGGGTGGCCCGCCTCGCGGCGGGCGCCGATCAGTCCTAGCGCGGGCGCGGGCGCGCCAGCCTCGCACCGACCACACGAGCACGTCCGGTCGGGGGAACCGAAGGGCACGGCCCCGCTTCGGCGGGGTCGTGTCGCGTCCGGGCGGCGGGGCCTCGATCGGTGCCGCTGCCCACGCTCGATGGATCAGCGGGCGGCGCTGAGTCGCGCGAGTCGGGCGACGAGCACCTCGAGCACCAACGAGTCCGGCCACTCCTTCGCCCCTTTCAGGTCGAGGTCGGCGTCGGCGACGAGCAGGAACTGTTGGGCGATGCGGTCCGACCCCAGGCGTCGGGCGAGCTTCATCAGCTTCTCGGCCGGATACGGGGCGAGGCCCGTCAGCGCCGCGGCGTCCTCGCGGCCACGCACCTGCGCCCCGTCGAGGGCGAGCAGACCGGCCACGTGGCGCTGGAGCGTCGCGAGCACCTGGAGCGCGTGGCGCTCACCGCCGACGAGCATGCGGTGGAGGCGATCGAGCGCGGTGGCGATGTCGCCCGAGGAGATGGCGTCGGTGAGCTCCCAGGGTGGCACCCCGCCGGCCTCGCCGAGGAACGGTTCGAGCTCGTCGACCCCGACCTTCGCACCGGGACCGAACGTGCTCGCGAGGGTCTCGAGGATCGCGCCGAGCCGGCTGAGGTCGTCCCCCAGCCGGTCGGCGAGGTGCTTCTGGGCGCGGGTGTCGAGGTGGACGGGGGCGTCGGCGAGCTGCTCGCGCAGCCACGTGTCGCGGCCCTTCGCGGTGCCGGGGACGTCGGTGGTGTGGGTGATCGCACCGGCGCGCTTCAGGGCTTCGGTGAGCGACTTCGGGATCGTGCTGCGCCCGGTGAACTTCGGACCCTTGTCCCAGACGAGCACGAGCGAGGTCGTCGGAAGGGGGTCGTCGAGGTAGGCGACGAGCGGTGCGACCGACTCGGCGGTGGTGAAGCGTGCGAGGTGCCGACCGACGACGACCCGACGGTCGGTGAGGAAGGGCGGGGTCTGGGCGGCGTCGACGAGGGGGCTGAGGTGGGCACCGTCGTCGGTGAGGTAGCGACTCTCGTCGAGCTCGTCGACCATCAGCGCCCGGTCGCCGTCACCCACGAGCTCGGTGACGATGCGCCGCACCTCGTCGCCGACCAGCACGGGATCGTCGCCCCGCACGAGGTGGATCGCCCCCTGCTCGCTCATCGCACCTCCTGGGGCGTCGTTGCCGCAGTGGTCGTTGCCGCAGTCGTCGCCGCAGCGGTGGTCGCCGCCGCGGTGGTCGAGGCGGCGAGCAGCTCGGCGGTGAGGTCGGCGACCCGCCTCGCAGCCCGCACGTCGTGGGCGCGCAGGATCCGACAGCCGAGCATGATGCCGAGCGTGTGGGCGGCGTCGGTACCCCGCTGGACGTCGGTGACGTCGCGGTCGAGGAGGTGGGCGAGGAAGCGCTTGTTCGAGGCCGAGAGGAACACCGGGAAGCCGAGCTCGACGAGGGCGTCGGAGCGGCGGAGCAACTCGAGGGACTGGGCCTCGGTCTTGCCGAGGTCGAGCCCGGCGTCGACCATCACCCGCTGGGGCGGGATGCCGGCCCCGACCGCGCGGGCGGCGCGGTCGGCGAGGAACGCGCACACGTCGGGGACGAGGTCGTCATAGACCGGTTCGGGGTCGGGCACCCGAGGAGCGAGGCGGATGTGGGTCGCGACGACCGATGCTCCACCGGCCGCGCAGGCCGGCAGGTAGTCGGGGTCGGCGAATCCGGAGATGTCGTTGCCGACCACCGCACCGGCCGCGATCGCCTCCCTGATGACCGAAGCCCGCCACGTGTCGACCGACAGGGGCAGGTCGAAGCGGGCGTGGAGCGCCTCCACGGCGGGGATGACCCGGTCGAGCTCCTCCTGTTCGGTGACCTCGTCGCCGGGACCGGCCTTCACGCCGCCCACGTCGAGGAAGTCGGCACCGTCGACGACGAGCTGGTCGGCCTTCGCGAGGAAGTCGTCGAAGCCCCAGTAGCTCCCGCGGTCGTAGAAGGAGTCGGGGGTGCGGTTGAGGATGCCCATGACCACCGCGCGGTGGGTGATGTCGAAGCGGTGCTCGCCGAGCCACAGTTCCATCGGAGCGACGCTACCCCCTCGGCACTCGCATCTCGACCGGCGATGGTGGGCTTCGACGACCCCGCCGCTATGGTCGCCCGCGACCCCGGTCGCGCCGCCCGAGGACGTGAGGACTCCCCTCCCGGAACCGCCGCGTGGACGACCGGACGGATGCTCGCGACGCCGCGAGTTCGGGCGCGAGCGACCCACCCCCCTGAGAAAGGACCGCGTCCATGTCCAGATCCACGCCCACCCGCTGGTTGCTCGCGCTGGCCGCCGCCGCCGTGCTCGCACTCGCCGGGTGCGGTGACGACGACGGCTCGGGCGGCGACGCCGCGGGAGGCGACGAGCAGCGAGCCACCATCGAGGTCGTCACCGACGGGTTCGCGTTCGATCCCGACGACATCACCGTCGACGCGGGATCCGCCGAGATCGTCCTCGACAACACCGACGGCCCCATCGAACACGACTTCACCGTCGACGAGCTCGACGTGAAGGTGCACGCCGACGCAGGCGAGACGGCGCGCGAGGTCGTCGACCTCGAGGCCGGCTCGTACACCTTCTACTGCTCGATCCCCGGCCACCGCGAGGCCGGCATGGAAGGCACCCTCACCGTCAACTGAGGCGTCTGCCGATCCTGAGGCGACCGGGTCGCGCCGGGCGGGCTCACCCCTCGGCGCGACCCACCTCCACCACCAGCGTCGTGGTGACCTCCCGCACCTCGACGCGGAGCTCCCCCACCTCCACCGTCGATCCCTCACGCGCGACCGATCCCTGAGGGACGCGATGACCGGGCGGAGCGAGCACGAGGCGCGGCGGGTGGCGCTCCCGCAGTGCGGCCACGGCCTCGGCGACGTCGCGACCACCGTGTCGGGCCACCACGACGTCGACGTGGCGCACCGATGCCCGCCGCAGCCCCTCGAGGACGACATCGGCCCGCGCCCCCCGATCGAGCTCGACGACCACGGCGGACCCCGCGACGTGCACGGTCGTGCCGTCGACGAGGGACACCAATGGGGGCGGCCGGCGGGCGACCCACGCGGGGTGGACGACGGCAGCGACGACGAGGAGCGCGCCGAGCGCCCGCATCAGCGGCCCACGGTGTAGGGAGGTCCGAGCGCCCCACACGAGGAGCGCGCCGACCCCGAGGACGAGGAGGTGCGGAACCCGTACCTCACCGAGGGGGAGACGGGCACCGAGGCGGGCGATGCCGGCGATCCACCCGACCATCAGGGAGGTGGGCGCGTGCAGCCACTGGGCGAGCCCGTCGCCCGCCACGCCGGCGACGAGTCCCGCCGGGAGCCCCCAGGTGACCACCGGCCCGGCCACGGGCGCGGCGAGCACGTTGGCGAGCAGGGCGGCCACCGGCATGCCGCCGAAGGTGGGGACGAGGAGGGGCGACACCGCGGCCTGGGCGGCGACGGTGACCCCGATCGCCTCGGCGACCGGGCGGGGGCCGGGGAGGCGCGCGGCGAGCGGGTTCGCCCAGAGGAGGATGCCGGTGGTGGCGGCGACCGAGAGCTGGAAGGCGAGGTGGGTGGCGATGAGCGGGTCGACGACCAGCAGGGTCGTGACGGCCAGGGCGAGCATCCGGCGGCTGTCGGCTTCGCGCCCGAACGTGACCGCGGTGGCCGCGAGCCCGGCCATCGTGGTGGCGCGCAGCACGGAGGGCTCGAAGCGGGTGACGAGCGCGAAGAACGCGAGGATCGCCAGGGTCGCGACGAGCCGTGAGCCGAGCCGCATCCGGCGGAGGAGCGGCCCGGCGACCACCAGCACGAATGCGACGTTCTGCCCCGAGACGGCGAGGAGGTGCGAGAGTCCCGAGCCGACGAAGGCGTCGGCGACCACGGGCGACTGGTCGCGCTGGTCGCCGAGGAGGAGGCCGGCGTAGAGCCCGCGTGTGTCGTGGTCCATGACCTCGGCGCCGCTCGCGAGTGTGCGCCGCAGGCCGTTCGCGGCGCGGCTCGCCGGGTCGCCCGGCCGCCACTCCCCCACCTCGGCGACCGACAGCCGGCCGACGACGTGGCGCCGGGCGAGCCACGGGGCCTCGGCGGGCGGAGGCGTGAGGCGCCCCGTCAGCACCACCCGCTCGCCGGTGAGGCGGGGACGAAGACGCGCGGCGGCCGGCCCCCGAGCCCAGGCCTCGACGCGGTGGCGACCGATGCGCACGTCGAGCCGCAGTGCTCCGCCGACCGTCCTGGGGTCCGACAGCACCGTGACCTCGCCGCGGTAGGGCGCTTCTGCGAGCGGTGCGAGGCCCCGCTCGGCGGCGGCCGCCGATGCCGACGTGACGAGCAGCGCGCCGACGACGAGCAGCCACACCCGTCGGGTGCGCAGACCGACACCGGCCACCACGGCGCCGGCCGCCCACCCGCCCGGCACCGCCGCGGCGAGGAGCGCCCCGGCCCACGCGCCAGCGGCGACCCACGTGGCCGGTGCGAGGGTCATCCGACGTGGACGAGGTCGCGCAGCCCGGCGAGCTTCGCGTCGCCGATGCCCCGCACGGCCAACAGGTCGTCGACCGACCGGAACGGCCCGTTCCGTTCCCGATGGTCGACGATGGCCGCCGCGGTGGCGGGGCCGATGCCGGGCAGCGCCTCCAGGGCCCTCGCATCCGCTCGGTTGAGATCGACGGTCGGTGAGGACGCCCCGTCGGACCCGCTGGCGGGAGGGACGTCGCCCGCGACCACGGGCGGCGGCAGATCCTGGCCGACCGCAGGGACATAGATTCTCGCCCCGTCGACGACCGGGGCCGCGAGGTTCACACGGTCGAGGTCGGCGTCGGGCAGCGGTCCGCCCGCGGCAGCCACCAGGTCGGCGACTCGCGCGCCGGCGTCGAGCACGTAGACGCCGGGATGGCGGACCGCTCCTGCCGCGTGGACGGTGAACTCGGCCGGCCGCTCGTCGGACACGGGCGGGGCGTCCGCCTCGACGGTCGTGACCGTGGCGTAGGGGATCGTGAGCTCGGCCGGCGGCGCCGAGGGCGCGACGAACGCGCGGTACGCGACGACCGCGCCGACGCAGGTGGCGAGGGCGGCCACGACGAGGGCGGGCACCGACACCCCGATGCGGTCGGCGAGCTCGCCGAGCAGGTCGAGCGGGCGCGACGGCGCGTCGAGGCGAGCGAGCCGACCGTCGTGGTCGTCGGGGGCAGACAGAGACACGAACCCTCCCCGGTGGGGATCAGCACGAGGGGGAAGTTCGCGGTGGCGAGCCTACCGCCGCCGACGGGCGCCGCACAGGGGGCGCACGCGGCGATCGGGACTCAGAAGAGGCGCGAGGTGAGGGCCTTGCGGTAGCTCGCGGTGCGCGGATGGTCGGGGCCGAGCACCTCGAGCAGGTCGAGGAACTTCGTCCGTGCCTCCTCGTCGCCCTTCACCTGGTCGAGCAGGGCGTCGAGCTGGGCTTCGATGTCGCGTCCCACCTCGCCGTGGGTGCGAGCCAGCGCGGCGATGCGCCGCGTGTCGGCCGACTCGGGGATGCGCTCGAGCAGCTCGAGCGCCTCCTCGGTGCGGCCGTCGTCGACGAGCAGCTCGGCGAGCGCGGTGACGGCGGGCGCGTGGCCCGGGTCGAGCTCGAGCGCGGCGCGCAACGAGGCCTCGTCGCCCGCCTCGACGAGGGCGGTCAGCTCGCTCTCCTGTTCGGTGGGCAGCAGGCGGTCGACGAACTGCTGGACGAACGCCTGGCCCTGCGCGCCGAGGAACCCGTCGACGATGTTGCGGTCCTTCATCGCGTAGACGGCGGGGATGCTCTGCACCCGGAACGCCTGGGAGATCTGCGGGTTCTCGTCGACGTTGACCTTCGCGAGCACGACCTTGCCGCCGGTGGCGTCGATGACGGACTCGAGGATCGGGCCGAGCGATCGGCACGGGCCGCACCAGGGCGCCCAGAGGTCGACGACGACCGGGGTGACCGTCGACCGCTCGATGACCTCGGTCTCGAAGGTGGCGTCGGTGACATCGATGGTCATGACGTCGAGGATAGGGGCGCGCCGGTAGTCTCGGGCGCGTGCCAGTGAACAGCGACATCCCAGGGGTCGACGTCGATCGGGTCACCGAGTGGTTCGTGGAGCACGCCGCCGGTGTCGCACCCCCGCTCACCTTCGAGCTCATCGCCGGAGGCCACTCGAACCTCACCTTCCGGGTCACCGACACGGCCGGTTCGCGGTGGGTGCTGCGGCGGCCGCCCACGGGCCAGGTGCTCGCCACCGCCCACGACATGGGGCGCGAGCACCGCATCATCAGCGCGCTCGCCCCCACCGACGTGCCCGTGGCGCCCGTGGTCGGCCTGTGCACCGACCCGGAGGTGAACGGGGCGCCGTTCTACGTGATGGAGTTCGTCGACGGCCTCGTCGTGCGGTCCGAGGAGACCGGACTCGCCCTCACCCCGGACGCTCGTCGCCGGGCCGGCGAGTCGATCGTCGACACGATGGTGCGCATCCACAGCGTCGACCTCCCCGCGGTCGGCCTCGACGACCTCGGGCGCAAGGAGGACTACCTCGCCCGCCAGCTGAAGCGCTGGTACGGGCAGTGGAACCAGTCGAAGACCCGCGAGCTCCCCGCCGTCGACCGGGTCCACGACCACCTGCTCGCCGACCTGCCCGAGCAGCGCGAGGCCACCATCGTCCACGGCGACTACCGGCTCGACAACTGTCTCGTCAGCCCCGAGGGCGAGGTCGTGGCCGTGCTCGACTGGGAGATCTGCACGCTCGGCGACCCCCTCGCCGACCTCGGCCTCCTGATGGTCTACTGGGCCGACCGGGGCGACCCGAGTTCGGCGATGCTCTCCCCCGCCACCGCGCTCGAGGGATTCCCGAGTCGGGAGGAGCTCGCCGCTCGCTACGCCGAACGCTCGGGGCGCGACATCAGCGACCTCCACCGCTACACGGCGTTCGGGTACTGGAAGCTCGCGTGCATCGTCGAAGGGGTCTACGCCCGTTACATCGGTGGGTCGATGGGCACACACGACACCGAGGGTTTCGAGATGTTCAAGCTGCAGGTCGACCACTACGCCGCCACCGCCGAGCGGCTCCTGGGGCTCGCGTGACCCGTCTCTACGAGTTCGCCGAGCATCCCGACCTCGAGTCGCCGGCGCTCATCGTCAGCCTCGAGGGCTGGATCGATGCGGGGGGCGCCGCGGCGCGCGCCACCGGAGCGGTCCTCGAAGGGGTCGAGGCCACGCCCGTCGTCGAGTTCGACGCCGACACCCTGCTCGACCACCGCTCCCGCCGCCCGGTCATGCGCCTCGACGACGGCATGAACCTCGGGCTCACCTGGCCGTCGATCCGCATCATGGCGTTCAGCGACAGCGTCGGGAACGACGCGCTGATCCTCGTCGGTGCCGAGCCCGATCACCAGTGGCGGGCGTTCACCCATGCGGTCGTCGACCTCGCCATGGAGCTCGGCGTGAGGATGGTCGTCGGCCTCGGCGCCTATCCGGCACCGGTGCCCCACACCCGACCCTCGCTGCTCGCCACCACCGCCACCGATCCCCAGCTGCGCGACCAGCTCGCCCAGGTCCGCTCGTCGATCGAGGTGCCCGCCAGCATCGGCAACGCCATCGAGGAGCGCTGCAAGGAGGTCGGGCTGCCGGCGGTCGGCATCTGGGCACAGGTCCCTCACTACGCGGCGGCGATGCCGTACCCGGCGGCGGCGCTCTCCCTCGTCGAGGGCCTCAACGAGGTCACCGGCCTGTCGATCGCCACCGGCACCCTCGCCGAGGAGGCCGACGCCACCCGGGCCCGCCTCGACGACCTCGTCGCCGACAGCGCCGAGCACCTCGCCCTGCTGCGCCAGCTCGAGGCTCGGGCCGACGCCGCGGGCGCCGCGGCCCCCGGCGGTCCCACCCAGGCCGCCGACCTGCCGTCGGGCGACGAGCTCGCGTCCGAGATCGAGCGGTTCCTCCGGGAGCAGGGCGACCGCTAGCTGTGACGACCCGGCGCCCCGGCGCCCCGGTCCGACGTAGAGTGTCCTCTATGAAGGTCGACACCGGAATCGGGGGGCTCACCGGCGTGGCCGGCATGGCCCAGATGGCAGAGGCCGCGGGCTACGACGGGGTCTGGAGCGCCGAGACGAGCCACGACCCGTTCTTCCCGCTCCTCCTCGCGGCCGAGCACACCGAGCGCCTCGAGCTCGGCACCGGCATCGCGGTGGCGTTCGCCCGCAACCCGATGACCCTCGCGACCACGGCCTGGGACCTCCAGGCCTTCTCGGGCGGGCGCTTCATCCTCGGCCTCGGCTCCCAGATCAAGCCCCACATCACCAAGCGGTTCTCCATGGAGTGGTCGCACCCGGCGCCTCGCATGCGCGAGATGGTGCTCGCCATCCGAGCGATCTGGGACTGCTGGACCAACGACACCAAGCTCGACTTCCGGGGCGACTTCTACACCCACACCCTGATGACCCCGTTCTTCAACCCGGGGCCCAATCCCCACGGCGATGCGAAGATCTTCATCGCCGGGGTCGGCCCGCTCATGACGAAGGTCGCGGGCGAGGTGTGCGACGGGTTCCTCGTGCACCCCTTCACCACCGACGCCTACCTCCGCGACGTCACGATCCCCGCCCTCGAGGAGGGCATGGCCGTCAGCGGTCGCCAGCGCAGCGACTTCGAGATCAGCCTCACCGCGTTCGTCGTCTCGGGCGACACCGAGGAGGAGATGAAGAAGTCGGCCGACGCAGCTCGCAGCCAGCTCGCCTTCTACGGGTCGACCCCCGCGTACCGCGGCGTGCTCGAGCACCACGGCTGGGGAGACCTCCAGACCGAGCTCAACGCGCTCTCCAAGCAGGGCGACTGGCAGACGATGGCGACCCTCATCGACGACGACGTGCTGAACACCTTCGCCGTCGTCGCCGAGCCCGACCAGGTGGCGGCCGGCCTCATCGAGCGGTTCGGCGGGCTGCTCGATCGCGTCGGGTTCTACCTCGGACTGGCGGGCACCGACGAGCAGCGGGCGGCCACCGTCGACGCGCTCCGTTCCGCCTGAGACCCCGGGTGTAAGGCGCCGCCGTCCGGGCGGTCAGGAGTCCCGACAGACACCGGCAGCGATCGCTGCCCGTTCGAAGGGACCCCCATGCGACTCACCCGCCGTACCGCCCCTGCGCTCGCCCTCGTCGGCCTCCTCGGCCTCGTCACCATCGGCGCTTCGCCCGCGCAGGCTCGCTCCGACGCGCCCGCTCCGATCCGGCCCGGGCCGGCCGACAGCTTCCTGCCGACGCCTCCCTCGGTCCCCTCGCCGCTCCTCTACACGATCCACGACGCCGAGGTCGTCGAGGGCGACGAGGGCGCGGCCCAGGTGCTCGCCTTCGAGATCACCGCGTCGAAGGCGATCGTCGCCGACTCGGAGATGCGGGTCCACACCGGCAACCTCGGCTTCGAGGCCACCCCCGGTGTCGACTTCACCCCGATCGACGAGATCGTCGTCATGCCCGCCGGCTCGACCTCGATCGTCGTGGAGGTGCCCGTGCACGGCGACCTCGAGGCCGAGCACGACGAGCTCGTCGTCGCCTGGCTGAGCGACCCGACCTACGGCACCGTGGAGCTGAGCGGCGGCACCGCCCTCGGCCGGATCCTCGACGACGACACACCGACGATCCACATCAGCCAGGAGACCCACCTCGAGGGTTCCGGTGGCGGCTACACCCCGTTCGTCTTCACGATCAGCCTCTCGAAGGCGGTCGCTCACGACGTGTCGGTGAACGTGCTGACCACCGCCGGCAGCGCCGAGTTCGGCCCGGACATCTTCGCCCCCGCCACCACCGTGGTGATCCCGGCAGGGGCCACGTCGGAGACCTACACCGTGTCGGTCGTCGCCGACGACGTCGTCGAGGCCGACGAGGAGTTCGTCGTCGAGATGAGCAACGCCCAGGGCGGCACCATCGTCGGCGGCGGTGGGCTCGGCACGATCCTCGACGACGACGCGCCGGTCGTGCCGTGGCACCCGGGCTCGTTCAAGGCGGCCGTGAAGGCGTTGGGTCAGACCGTCTGGAGCTCGGTGCCGAGGTAGCGGTCACGGCACAGCGACCGCTGGAGCTTCCCCGACGAGGTCTTCGGCAGCGTGCCCGGGGGCACGAGCACGATCTCCTTGGCCGGCACGCCCACCACGGCACGGACGTGCTCGTTGATGGTGGCGTGCAGCTCGCGGGTGTCGTCGAGCTTGGTCTCGGCCACCACGACGATGGCTTCCTTGTGGTTGCGGCCCTCGACGCCGAAGGCGATGACGTTGCCGGCCCGGACACCGTCGACCGTGCCGACCGCCCGCTCGATGTCCTCGGGGAACACGTTGCGGCCGCCGACGATGATGACGTCCTTGATGCGACCGCACATGACGAGCTCGCCGTCGACGAGGTAGGCGAGGTCGCCGGTGCGCAGCCACCCGTCGTGGAAGAGGGCCTCGGTGGCCGCACGGTCGTTGTAGTAGCCGCTGCACACCGAGGTGCCCCGGATCTCGAGCTCGCCGACCACACGCTCGGCGAGCTCGACGCCGGAGCTCGGGTCGACGATGCGGACCTCGAGGCCGGGCACCGGCTTGCCGAGCTTGGCGAGCTTGCGGGCGGCGGGGTCGTCGGGGGCGACCGGCGCGGCCACGTTCTCCGCCTCCAGTCGGCGGAGGTCGACCGCGTCGATGCGCAGGCCTGCCATCGGAGGCGGGAAGGTGCCGGCGATGGCGACCTCGGCCATGCCGAAGGCGGGGAACACCGCACCG
This sequence comes from uncultured Iamiaceae bacterium, assembly GCA_964488835.1. Lineage (GTDB taxonomy): Bacteria > Actinomycetota > Acidimicrobiia > Acidimicrobiales > SKKL01 > SKKL01. The sequence continues at coordinate 43,558 of CAZAVX010000012.1, forward strand.
GGACGCATGCCGTGCGGGGCGGCCGCGGCGACGAAGGCCTCGACGGTGTCGGGGTCGACCGGCTCGGCCCCGTTCAGCGCGATGCGCAGCGACGAGAGGTCGAGCCCCGACGCGCGCTGGAGGGCGCGGGTGGCGAGGACGTAGGAGAAGTTCGGCCCGGCGGTGGCCGTGCCGCCGAAGTCGGAGATCCACTGCATCCACCGCAGCGGCGACGCCATGAAGTCCTGGGGCGCGCCGAGCACGAGATCGGTGCCGGTGGTCATCGGCAGGGTGAGCAGACCCACGAGGCCCATGTCGTGGTAGAGCGGCAGCCACGAGACGAGCACGTCGGTGTCGGGGTCGAGCTCGGCGGCGACCGCGATCGCGTCGAGGTTGCTCGCCACCGCCCGGTGCGGGAGGGCGACGCCCTTGGGGTCGCTCGTCGAGCCACTCGTGAACTGGAGGATCGCGAGCCGCTCGGGGTCGTCGGCAGGGCGGTCGAACCCCCCGGCGGTGGGCCGACCGGGACCGGGCCGCAGCTCGTCGAAGCCGATCATGGGCGGATCGCCGGGCTCGGGCTCGACGAAGGCGGCCAGCTCGGGATCGATGGCGAAGAGCGCGACATCGGCCCGGCGGAGGCGACGGCGGGTCGCGGCGACGAACTCCTCGATGGAGGCCATCCGCATCGGGATGGGCATCACGACGATGGTGGCGCCGGCGAGCCACACGGCGGCGATGGCGGTGACGAGGTCGCGGCTGGTGGGGCCGAGCAGTGCGACGTGGTCGCCGGGCTCGACACCCCTCGCCTGCATGATGGCCGCCATCCCGCGGGCCTCGTCGACCAGGCGCTTCCACTCGACCCGGTCGGCGGTGTCGCCGCTCATGAACGTGATGGCGCCGCCGCGCCCGGCGGACGCCTCGATCCGCGACGCAAGACTCAGCATGAGAGTTGTGACCTCCTCGGCGGGCGCGAGGTTACAGGCGCGCTCAGAGGCACAGGCCGGTGGCGAACTCTTCGTGGCCCCGGCCCGGCTGGCAGCGGCTCGCCCACGACCCCGACTCGAGGATGAGGGCGTCGCCGTCGGCCACGAACACCAGCTCGAAGCGCTCGGCCGCCACCGAGTCGTCGGCCAGGCCCTCGTAGACGACGCTGATGACCGTGCGCCCGCCGTCGGCCGCCTCGCTCGTGACGGTGGGCTCGACCTCGGACCGGCCCGCGAGCATCTCGAGCGCGGCGGCCTCCGCTCCCCCCTCGGGGGCCCCGTGGGCGGCGAGGAAGCGCTGGTAGGTGACGATGTCGACCTCGCCGGTCTCGGGGTCGACGGTGACGTCTTCGGTGAAGGCGGGGCGTTCGGGCTCGACCTCCTCGTCGGGCTCGTCGGCGTCGTCGGGCTCGTCGCCGAGGGAGGTCGGCGGCTCCGAGGTGGAGGTGGTGGTGTCGTCGCCCGCACCGACCTCGCCACCGTCGTCGTCGCCGCAGGCGAGGAGCAACAGGGAGAGGGCGGCGAGCAGGGCGAGGAGGCGACGCATTCGGGGGGCTCCGATCAGAGAGGGGAGGACGGGGTTGGTCTCGTCGTCAGACGACG